>JBDOMT010000064.1:0-67372 GCA_039831705.1 Pirellulales bacterium
CCTCCATGGCTTGAAAATGTAGGCTGATGCCCACGTTTGTTTGACACAAGTATCATAGGGTGTTTTCGAGTTTTTTTGTACCCAAAATGGGAACTACGACTTCGTCTACGCTTGATCGGGGACTAGAGTCCAGAGTTGAGAGGCAAGGAAATAGCTGACCTATGGGACAGGAAACGATTCGTATTGGTACTCGAGCTAGCCAGCTGGCGCGTTGGCAGGCGGATTGGGTGGCGCGAGAATTGACCGAGCTGGGAGCGTTGGTTGAAATCGTCGAAATTACCACCTCGGGCGACGCGCATCAGCATGGGCCTATTGCAAATATCTCCATCTCAAATGATGTGGAACGGGGCCTCGAAGAACGGGGCCTTGAAGAACGGGGGCAATCTGCTGGACGGGGTGTGTTCACCAAGGAGATTCAAGCAGCTTTGCTGCGCTCCGATGTCGATGTGGCCGTTCACAGTTTAAAGGATTTACCTACCGATACGGTGGACGGGCTGCTGTTAGCCGCAGTGCCTGTGCGAGAATCGGCCGAGGATGCGCTCGTGTCGAGCCAATATCACTCGCTCGATGAACTACCTTCGGGCGCGTGTGTGGGGACTGGCAGCCATCGCCGACAGGCTCAGTTGCTCCTTTTGCGCCCCGATTTGCAGATCGAAGGTATCCGTGGCAATCTCGATACGCGACTGGCCAAACTTGATGCTGGCACCTACGATGCCATTATCCTGGCCTGTGCCGGTCTCAAACGACTGGGGCTGGCAACTCGAATCACCGAGCCTTTGGGGCCGCCCCGATTGTATCCTGCCGCTGGCCAGGGAGCGTTAGGGATCGAATGCCGGAAACTCGATTCGGCAGTACAACGATTGCTGGCCCAGCTCGATCATGAGCCATCGCGGCAAGCGGTAACGGCCGAGCGGACATTGTTGGCATCACTAGAGGCAGGTTGCCTGGCTCCAGTGGGGGTATGGGGCAGGGTGGACAATGGGGATGTTTGTCTTGATGCGGTGGTGGTGAGCCTCGATGGCGTACAATGTTTACGCGCTTCCCAAGGGGGTAGCGACCCGGTGACGGTTGGACAGCAAGTGGCCGAGCAGTTGCTTGGCCAAGGGGCCGCGGAAATCATCGCAGCGCTGCGTTGATTGCGCCAAAGTGAACTTGGACAATGCTCGCGTGGGTTGCGGATTAAGTGGCTGAGCTGGTTGCGCGAGCATTCTCCAAGATTCATTTGGCTGGGGACGCAAGCGATGGGGTGCGGTGAGGTGTTGTGCTCGCGATGGGGTGCGGATTAAGTGGCTGAGCTGGTTGCGCGAGCATTCTCCAAGGCATTAGTAAGGGCGAATTACTCCATACTAGCACGCAGCGCAAGCAAGTGGGTCACGTACAATTACCCACTCGCTTGCGCGTCGTGCTAGTATTTTAGAGATTCCAGCCACCTTCAATTGCTTCACAGCCTCTCTCATCGGCACTACTTGCCACCCATATATCTTATCACCGGCAAAACGTGCCGATAGCAAGCATCGATCGGTAACGACGGTGGTGTATCGACGGTTCCCTCTTTTCAACGTAAGCCCATACAGAGCAGGCAGATACAGGTTGCAGCCATGCTGCTGGCATTCCTTTGGCATGATGAGTGCATACTCATAGGACGGATCCAAATTGGATCGACTGCGGGGGGGCACACCCGCGATCCCTTAAAAAAGCATGTCCTACGGACTCTACATCTCAGCGGAAGGTGCCCAAGTCCAGGCCCAACGTCTGGAAATCATCGCCAACAATATGGCCAATGTCGAAACGCCTGGCTTCAAGCGCGACATTCCCACCTTTCAGGCTCGATTTGCTGAGGCGATTCAAAGTGGTACCAGCTATCCGGGCAGTGGCGGCATCGACGATTCGGGCGGCGGCGTAAAGATGATTGGGGTAGAGACCGATTTTACCAGCACGACCCTCCGTAATACCGACATTCCTACCGACTTTGCCATCAATGGCGACGGTTTTTTCCGCGTAAGCAGCCCTCAAGGCGAAGAATTCCTGACCCGAGCTGGAAACTTTACCCTTAGTGGAGAAGGAAAGCTGATCACTCAGTCGGGTGATTATACGGTGCTCGACAATTCGGGCAATGAAATTGTGCTCGATACTAGCCAGCCCTGGAGTGTCAATTCGGGTGGTGTCATCACCCAACAGGGAAGCGAATTTCCCATTGGGCTGGAGCAGGTTGCGTCGCTGGGCGATTTGGTGAAAGTTGGCAACAACATGTATCGCCCACTTGCTTCCACACAGCCAGTGGAGTCCGGCCAGCGCAATGTGCAACAAGGTTATCTGGAACAGTCGGGTGTCAATCCGACCAGCGAAATGATGGCCATGATCGAAACGTCGCGTGCTTTCGAAGCCAACACCAAGCTCATCCAGCACCAAGACAGCATGATGGACTCATTACTCAGCCGCGTACTGGGATAGAACAATATTTAAACATCATCCATCAAACATCCAACCTCAAACACCCAATTAACTATGAGCGTACAAACCCTCTACACGGCTGCTACGGGCATGAATGCCCTGGAAACCAAACTCGATGTGATCGCCAACAATATGGCGAATATCAACACGACCGGTTTCAAAAAAGATCGGGCCAATTTTGAAGATTTATTCTACCGGCAAGTGCGTCTGCCTGGGGCGACCGATGCCGATGGCAATTTGACTTCCACTGGAATTGAAGTTGGTTTGGGTAGCCGGGTTACCAGTACTCAGACCAATCACAGTCAAGGTGCGTTTGAAACGACCGAAAATCCGCTCGATTTCGCTATCGAAGGGCGTGGCTTCTTTAAGGTACTCGATCCGGCTGGCGGCGGCTTTTTGTACACACGAGATGGCAATTTTGGCATCAATGCCAATGGAGACTTGGTGATGGGGTCTGCCAATACGGGCTGGGTGGTTGATCCATCGGTCAATATCCCACCCGAAGCGTCCGGCATTGTGGTGACGGCGGATGGTGAGGTGCAGTATCAAACTTCCAACTCCCCCAATCTCCAAACGGCAGGAAGCCTGACACTCACGACATTCATCAATCCTGACGGATTGTTGAAGATGGGAGAAAATCTCTACAAGGAAACCGACGCTTCGAGTACACCAACCGAAGGACCTCCAGGACAGAATGGGGTCGGCTTTATTCGGCAAGGTGCTTTGGAATCCTCCAATGTCGAACCGGTGCAAGAACTAATTGACCTGATCACGACTCAGCGCGCTTTTGAATTGAACTCGAAGGTTGTGCAAGCCGGTGATGAAGTCATGCAAGTCGCCACCAATTTGCGTAGGTAGTTAGAGAGTTGAAAGTTGAGAGTTGAGAGATAAAAGGTTAGCGCCTTTTGACAGGTTTTATGGGAACAGGAAAATGAACATCAACTTCTATCTTCGTCGTACTGTTGCTGTATTTATGGCCGTTTTGACTACTGTGTTGAGCGCAAACCAGGTTAGCAATGCGGCGGAGATTGTACTTCGTCGGCAGGTGACGCTCCAAGGGCCGATGGTTCGGTTGGGCGATGTGGCTGATTTATCTGCCAGCAATAAATCGCGGTTGCAGGAGCTGATTACGACGCCTTTTATGCCTGCGCCTGCTCCTGGTACGCAAAAATTTCTACCCGTTGCCCAGTTGCGAGATTTATTGAATGCACGAGGTGTTTCAATAGCAGATCTCCGGTTCCGAGGGGCTCCGCAGGTGGTTATTCGAGTGCGACCTACAAATTTACGCAATGTCTCTTCTAAGCCGACCACCTCTGAGCCGCACACCCCAACGACTTCCCAGACACATTCCGATCAGACCTCTCAGCGAAATGTGGAAAAAGGTCAGTCGGACACGCAACAACCCATTGAGCCAACCGTGCAAGTGGTCGTGATGGTCCGAGCTGTGGAAAAGGGCACGTTCGTGCGAGCCGACGATATCGAGATTCGTAACCTGGAGAGGCGCAAGCCGTTTCGGGCGGTTCAATCTTTGGATCAGGCAGTTGGGAAAATCGCCAAGCAGTCGCTACGTTCCGGAGTGCTCTTGTTAGAAAACCATCTTGAGGCTCCACGACTGGTGGAGCGGGGCGAAACGGTGACCGTGTTTGCACGTACGGCAGGGGTTCAGGTGAGAACTCATGCGATTGCCAAGCAGCACGGTAGTTTGGGAGCCCTCGTTCAAGTGGAGACCTTGGATCGAGGCGAACGTTTCATGGCTCGCGTGACAGGTCTTCGTGAGTTGGACGTTTTTACTACGGGAGTCACGGTGGCTGAACATACGACGCTCAAACGGAAACGTCGTCAACTGCGTTAGAGATAGTAACATGGAAAGTTGGAATATTGGAATGAAAGTGGTCTTAACTTGCCCGAAGTTGTTCAACCTTTTGTGCTGGCTATTGGCCATGGCTGCAATAGAAAATATTGCGCAAGGCCAGGATGCCAGTTTGTTGTTGCAGCCAGTCCGGCAGCAAATAACTAGTACGACGTTAGAAAACAGCTCTTTTCTCTATCGTGAGTTGCCGCCTGAATCAATGCCGCGCGATTTGGCACTGAATGACATTGTCACCGTGCTGGTCGACTACCGGACTCGATTCCTGAGTGAAGGGGATGCAGAAAGCCGTAAGACTGCCTCACTCAATGCCACCTTGAAAGACTGGTTGCAATTGAGCAAGGGCCAATTGGGGCCGGCGACCCAGCGTGATGGCGATCCAAAGATCAATGGTACGCTGACGAATCAATTTCGGGCCGAGTCGGACATCGAAACACGGGATTCGCTCACATTTCGTATTGCCGCGAAAATTGTCGACATTCGCCCCAATGGAAACCTGGTGCTCGAAGCGCATAACACCATCAAAGTTAATGAAGAAGTCTTTCGTGTTTCACTTTCCGGCATTGTCCGTCGCGAATCGATTCAAGCGGACAACACGGTATCCAGTGATTCCATTACCGAATTGATGATTAGCAAAAATGAGAAAGGGCAAGTTCACGATGGCTACGCCCGCGGTTGGCTGAAGCAAATTTATGACAAGTTCCACTTCTTTTAAAGCCAATTACCCGAAGTCGTGGTCCGTTTTGGGCTGGAAGGTCGCTTTTCGCTCCGCGAATGACGACCATACGAGCAAACAATATTGGAAAATTACTTTAAATCAACGACAGAAAGTGACATGAGAGAATCACTCATGAAAATCACAATGAACCACAAGCAATCATCACGAACTTTCATCATTCTATCGCTTTTAACCTGCGGCTTGCTGGTTTCAACCGCACCCCCAGCACCCGCACGCACGGTGCTGCGAAATATCTGTCGTGTGAAAGGACAAGAAGAAAACGTATTGCGTGGAATGGGTCTGGTGGTGGGCCTCAGTGGCACCGGGGCTTCAGGGGATGCACCCACAATGCGTGCCTTGGCCAGTGCGATGGGAATTCTGGGGAGTCCTATTCCCAATGACATCTTAAGGGAAGGCGGCTTGAAAGAGTTGGAAAATGTGAAGAATGTCTCGCTGGTGATAGTCACCGCACGTGTGCCTGCTACCGGAGGACGGCGGGGCGATAAACTTGATTGCACTGTTAGTGCAATCAATGGCAAGAGTCTGATCGGAGGACAGTTGATATCTGCCGCCCTGCAAGGGCCTAATACTCAAGATGGAAAAATTTATGCATTGGCAGAAGGGTCAGTGCAGATAGAGGATGAATCAATACCCACCGTGGGACGTATCCATGCGGGCTGCCAAATGGAGGAAGATGTTTTTACCCCTTTTGTGCATGACGATGGTTTCATCACCTTAGTGTTGGAAAAATACCATGCCAACTTCCAAACCGCTACGGATGTCGCAAAAACCATTCGAGAAACGACTCGTGGTGGCCATACAACACAGCAAAATGAAGAGATTGTGTGGGCGCATAACCCAGCAAATATCGTAGTACGAATACCGGACTACTATAAAAACGATCCGGTAGCCTTCATCGCGGAAATGATGGAAATGCAAATTTACCAGTCGTCACCAGAATCGAGAGTTGTCATCAATGAACGAGCAGGCAGTATTGTCATAGATGGCAATGTGGAGATTGGAGATGTCGTAGTATCACATAAGAATATCGTCATCGAAGTAGAGGATAATTCGGGGGCTGAATTTAAGCCCCTTGTTGATCAGGGTAAAGAGAATGCGTCCAAACTAAAATCTTTAGTCGATGCGCTGGGTGCTTTGAAAGTGCCCCATGACGACATAGTAGACATCATCAAAGGCATTGAACGTGCCGGCAAGCTACAAGCACGCTTGATTATTGAATAAGCACTGTTTCCAATTGCAGTGGATGAAGCCGATCTGACGGGTGTTTGATAAGTGCCAAATTTCTTGGCAGGCGGCTTATCCACTTGCCGTCTCTGGTTCGCGAAAGTGTGAATTTCGAAGTGCGAAAGTAGAAAGAACCATCATGGAAGTCAATCCATCCCTAGCGACGACGATCAAGCCGCTCAAGCCGACAATGCCAACTCATGCCGACGAACTGCTTGCCGCACGTGAAGCTCAAAAAGCATTTCAAGATTTTGTCGGTCAGACATTTTTTGGGCAGATGCTCAAGTCGATGCGGAGTACCCAGGGCAAACCGGCCTACTTTCATGGCGGGCAGGCAGAAGAAATATTCCGCAGTCAACTAGACCAGACCATGGCCGAACAGATGAGCAATGCAAGTGCCGATCAATTTTCCGATCCCATGTTCAAAAGGCAGTTTCCCAAGGAAGCTCATATCTTGGCAATGGAAGAAAAAAAGGAGAGCAAGCAACTGCAAATGATCGACCTGAATCAACTGCGAAGACGCTGAAAGAGTGTGCCGTGGCGGGTGTTTTTTGCTGTCACAGAAAAAGAGAAAAATGGAATCCCGCAAAGACGCAAAGATCGCAAAGATGAATGAGAATGATCTACAGAAATTGAGAAATCTTAGCGATCTTTGCGTCTTGGCGAGAGTGATTTTGGATTGAAATAAGAACTCCCACCCATACCCGTCTCTTCGTGCTCTTCGTGTCCTTCGTGGTGATTATTCGCTGGTAGAGAGTTGTTAGGTCGATGTGTAGCCAAAATAGCGTTGACTTATAACCTCACCGTCCAATTTGCCAGCATGGGAAAATGCAAAAGTCGAACTTTTAACACTCAACACTCAACACTCAACACTCAACACTCAACACTCAACACTCAACACTCAACACTCAACACTCAACACTCAACTCGTCTATGTCCGACAACCATTGGGAAACCGAACTGGCAGATCTGCTCAAGCGTCTGTCTTCCACGCAGCAGAACTTGCTATCGTTGCTGGCAAGCAAGCGCGAGCTGTTGCTGGCAAATAATAGTGATGGCTTGGCCCGTTTGGTGCCACAAGAAGAGGCATTGTCTGCAGAACTTCAGTCGTGCTTTGAATGTCGAAAGCTACTTCTACAGCAAGCAGCGGACCAGGGGTTGCCGGCAACAAGCATTCGTGAACTGGCTGGTGCGCTGCCAAGAAAACAGGCGGAACGATTACGGGGACCGATCGACCGTGCTAGCGGACGAGCACGCTTGCTAAGACATCAAAGTCTGTCACAGTGGGTTGTCGTTCAAAGGACACTGCTGCATTTGTCACAGATGTTGGAGATTATCGCAACTGGAGGCCGTGCACAGCCGACTTATGAAAAAGACTCTTCTCCCAAAAATCAAATCCGAGCCACCAGCGGCTCCCTGATGGATAAAGCAGTTTGAATAATCACTAGGCGCTAGAAAAACAGGCGCTAGTTAGTTTATGTCAATCAATAACTAGCGCCTAGTCATCAGGCCTAGCAACTACTCATGTCTCTTTACGGATCACTACAAATAGCTGGCAATACGCTGCAGGCAATGCAAATTGGTTTGCATGTTGTCGGCAATAATATCGCCAATGCGAATACTCCCGGCTATATCCGTGAGTCGGTGATCTACAAGCCTGCGCCGGTGCAAAAAATCGGCAACTTGACATTGGGCTTAGGCGTTGAGGTTGCTGGCATTGTGCAAAACCTCGACCAGTTTGTTGAGGACCGGCTACGTGATGCGGGTGGAGATCGAGCGAGCGCGGAAATTCAGGAGAAGGCCTATCGGGAATTGGAGGGTATTCTAGGCGAACTCACCGACACCGATCTCAGTTCGACGATGACCAATTTTTTTAATAGCATCGATGAGGTGCTCAACGAACCTGAGAATGTGTCGATTCGCGGACTGGCCATCGGTGAAGGGGAAAAATTGGCATCTGCACTGCGTACCCTCGACCGACGTGTGAGTGCGGTACACCAGGATTTTAATGAACACGTTGAGGATCTTAGCAACGAAATCAACACACTGACTGAGGAAATTAGCAAACTCAACCTAAAAATTGTCACGACGGAGGGGGGTGGAGGGTCGAGCAGCAAGGCAGGTGCCCTCCGTAGCCAGCGGCAGGTGGCATTGAAACGGCTTGCTGAGATTGTGGATATTACCGTCAATGAGCAACAATCAGGAGCGACCACGGTATTGGTCAATGGCCAGATACTGGTTTTTTACTCACTGCAGAATGAGGTCGAACTGAATGTTACGGTTGAGGGTGGCCTGCAAAATGCCACCATTCAATTTGTTGAGAACAATAGCCCGCTCGAAGTGTCGGGTGGTGAGTTGCATGGAGTTTACGAGGCACGTGACACGATTACAGGTGGTTTTCTGGCAGGGATCGACCATTTTGCCGGTACCTTGGCGAATGAATTCAACCGGATCTTTTCCCAAGGCCAAGGAGTTACTGGATTTGATGAGGTAACCAGCACTGCGCGTGTATCCGATGCAGGAGCCGACTTGGACAACGCGGGGCTCGAGTTTACACCGGTCAACGGTCAGTTTGACTTACTTGTTTACAATACGAGTACCGGACTGACGACCCCGACCAGGATTGACGTCGATTTGAATGGGCTGGACGGTGATTCCACGCTCTCCTCCATCGCCACCGCGATTGGAGCAGTTAACGGAGTTACCACAGAAGTCTCTTTCACCAATGAATTGATTATCCGCAGTGACTCGGAAGAGTTGCAATTTGGTTTTTCTAATGATACCAGCGGCTTGTTGGCTGCCATCGGTATCAATACCTTTTTTACCGGATCGACGGCAAGTGATTTGGCAGTCAACGGTGTATTATTGGCAGACAGTTCCAAGTTTGCTGCGAGTACAGAAGGAATTGGGGTTGGCACTGTCAATGCGCAGCGACTCATAGCCCTCCATGACGAATCACTCGACTCTTTGGATGGCAATTCGCTGACAGGACTCTATGACCAGTTGGTCAATGATACGACTCAGGGATCAACGGTGTCTCAGGCCGTGGCAGAAGGACTGCGCACTTTCGAGTCAACCTTGGACGCAGAGGCACAATCCGTTAGTGGAGTGAATCTGGACGAAGAAGCGATTCGTATGATCACCCTGCAGCGCACCTACCAGGCAACCGCCCGTTACATTTCCACACTGTCAGAATTGTTAGACACCTTGGTGAATCTTTGAGTTATAAGGCGCGAGGCGCTAGTTTTGAATTTGTTTTCAGTTGCTTTTGTTTAACTAGCGCTTCGCGCCTAACAACTCGCGCCTAACTATGTCCATTGCACCTATTCCAACGTCACGTGTCAGTGATTTATTCACTCGGCAACGACTGACGCAACAGTTTCAAACGGATCAGTTGGACATATTTCGTCTGCAGAACCAGATTAGCACGGGTCTACGGATTAATCTGCCTAGTGACGATGGACCGGCTGCGCTGCGTGCGATCACTCTGCAACGGCTATTGGAACGTAAGTCGCAGCTCAAGACCAATACCCAAACGGGGCAGTCCTTTTTGGCTGCAACCGACACGGCCCTGAATGACCTTGCCAATACCCTGGGCGATCTCCGCGGTGCCGTATTGGGTGTGGCGGGCACTGCCAGCTCGCAGCAGGAACGCAATGCGGTGATCGAGGAAGTCAATCGGACGATTGAGCAATTAGTACAGACGGGTAATCGCAAATTTCGGGGCCGATTTTTATTCTCTGGCTCACAAACGAGTACCCAGCCTTATCAATTTGAAGGCGAATTTGTCAAATATTCGGGGAATGAGAATCAGGTCAACAGCTATTCCGATTTGAATGTGCTATTTGCATCCAACTCATCCGGACAAAGTGTATTCGGCGGTATTTCTGAAGCAGTGCTGGGTAGTACCGACCTGAATCCTCAGGTGACCGCGCAAACATTACTCAGTAGTTTACGTGGTGGGCAGGGGATTAGTACAAGTGGAGCCTTGCAAGTTTCAGATGGTACGCAGGTATCGATCGTCGACCTTAGCAATGCTACATCTATGGGGGATGTGGCCCGTTTCATCGAAGAGAATCCACCCTCAGGTCGAGTCGTTACCGTCACGGTGACCGGACAAGGGCTCACTTTGCAACTCGACTCAGCGGGTGGAGGTAACCTTACGGTAACAGAAGTAGGGAGCGGCTCCATAGCGAATGAGCTTGGCATCTTGGAGGAGTTCGGGGTTTCGACCAACCCATTGGTTGGGGGAGATTTAAACCCGCGTTTGCTACAAACCGACCGTCTCGACGCTCTTTTAGGTACCAAAGCAATCGCCAGCCTGCAGTCGGCGGGTAACAACAACGACATTCGTCTGGAAGCCACTGCCAACGGAACACAACTGAACGGGGTAACGGTGCAGTTGGTCGATGATCAGTTACTGCAGGCCAGTGGCGGTATTACTGCCGGTAGTGAAGTTGCCGTGTATGACGCAAATCCGCGCGCGGCCCGGGCAGCGATTCCATTTGTCGGTATTAACAACGATCTTATTCTGCAGGCCAATACCACCGGAACCAGTTTGAACAATGTCCGTGTCGATATTACCTCCACGGCGACAGGTGGTGTTCCCACTGCCAGCTACGATGCGGGAGGTAAAGTGCTCACCATCAATCTGGAATCCGATAGCAGCTCGGATGCCCAGCAGGTGATCACCGCCATCGCCGGGTTGGCCGGCAATCCTTTCACGGCCACTTTGGATCCGTCGGTTGAGGGGGTGGGTAACGATGGTTCCGGGTTCATAACCGCATTCTCTCAGGCCAGTTTTACCAATACGGGCAACAGTGGAGGTGCGGCAAAAACTTTGTATGTGCACGTTGACCCCGGGGCGACCACTGCCAATCAGGCACTGGCGGCTATCAATACCGAAGGATCATTTTCCGCCACGCTCAATGCGGCCGATTCCATATCGACCATCACTGCGGGAACCGGCTTGGTTTCTTTGACGGCTACCGCAACCACGTCTGGCGGTAGTGGCGTGCCCTTGGACCAAACCTCGGGAATCCAAGTCGTCAACGGGGGTCAGACCTATACGCTGGATTTTTCCTCCGCACAGACCTTGAGCGACTTACTCAATGTCTTCAATGGTTCGGCAGCCGGCTTGCAAGCAGAGATCAACGCCGATGGCAGTGGCATTGATGTCCGTTCCAGATTGAGTGGTTCTGATTTTCAAATTGGTGAGAATGGAGGGCTCACTGCGACACAGCTTGGCATACGTACCTACACATCAAGCACAAATTTTAGTGACTTGAACTATGGTGTGGGCGTGCCAACTGCGGATGGTTTCGACCTGCCGACTGCCACGGGTGACGATCTTATTATCGATACAATCAGCGGAGCGAATTTTACGGTCGATTTAAGTGGCGCCAATTCCATCATTGACGTGGTCAATGCAATCAATGCGGTCACCGGTGGAAGCGTGACCGCGTCAGCAGTTGCTACCGGCAATGTTACCATCTTGAATTTGGAAGACACCAGTGCCGGAGCCGGGCAATTCACCGTGACCCAAGCCACCGGCAGTCTTGCCGGGCAATATTTGGGAGTCATTCCAAGTGGTTCGACCCAAATCGTTGGCGTCGGAACAACCCTTACCGGCAACGATCTCAATTACACTGATTTAACCATAACGGCAAAAGATGGCCAAACATTGAGTGTCAATCTTAGCTCTGCGAAAACTGTTGAAGATGTGATCGCGGCCATCAACACCGCAGCAGCGAACATTCCAACAGGTGCAGTGAATCTGGCTGCTCAGCTTGCCGCAAACGGCAATGGTATTGAATTAGTCGATGCAACAGGAGGTGGAGGTTCCCTGACCATTTCGGCGGTAGGGAGCAGTCAGGCTGCCGAGTTTTTGGGTTTCGTGCCCGCCGGGCAATCCGCTATTAGCACCACCAACAGTACCTTGCAGAGTACCGATCGTAATTATGTGGAAACCGATAGTGTCTTTAACACCTTGATCCGCTTGCGCGATGCGCTGACGGCTAGTGATATTCCAGCGATTGAAAGGGCCGTAGCCAACATCGACCTGGACATCGACCGAGTGAGTTTTGCTAGGGCCGAGGTCGGAGCACGCCAGCAAGGTCTCGAATTGGCCCAAACGAATCTGCAAGACGAAGATGTGCTGTTGCGTTCGGCCTTATCCGAAGAGATCGATGTTGATTTAGTCGAGGCAATTTCCAACTTTTTAGCCCGACAAGCTTCATTGGAAGCCTCTTTACGTACTTCGGCCAATATTTTGCAGCTTACACTGCTCAATTTCATCTAGTGCACCGTTGTGGCAAACTTTGCGGCCTCGTCATTATTACTTGTTGTCCAAACTTTACCGTGCCGATGAAGTTTAACAGAGCTTTTTTGCGCTGGGTGTAGACTTGGTGTATAAACTTGAAAATGTGGATGAGAACATGGATGTCACGACCACACGGTTTGGAACAGTTTCTGTTCAAGAGATGGATTTGCTCCATTTTGAGCATGGACTGATCGGGCTTGAGCAGTGTCAGAGTTGGATCCTTCTGGCCGATGGTCAGAATGAATCTCTGGGCTGGTTACAGAATATCGATCGGAGTGAAGTGGCCGTGGCGATTGTATCGCCTCGTCTGTTTGTGCCCGATTATCAGTTGCGCATGGCGAGTCATGAGTTGTCTCGCTTGCAGTCGACTGATTTATCTGTGAACGGCCCAACCGAAGATCTGCAATCCCCGGACGGTCGATCGGATATCCAAGTGGTGGTGATCGTAAGCCGGCAAGCAGAAGGTCTGAGCCTCAACTTGAAGGCCCCACTGGTGATTAATGTGCAAACCAGGCATGGGAGTCAAGTCGTGATCCGGGACGATTATTCCGTTCGACATCCGTTGATGATACCGCTGACTCGGTCTGTGATTGAGGAGTTGAAAAAAATAGCCTAACTGGTGTTGAGCCCGATCGTCTGACGAAATTTCAACTCAGGCGACTTCCCAACACAGATGAAAGATTTGCGTCCCCGTGGGGTCTACGTATTCCCCATTACCAAAATACACAACGATTTACGACAGTCAGGAGTTTCTCATGTTGGTTTTGTCGAGACAGCGCGACGAAAGCATCATTATCGGCGACAACGTCGTCGTAACTGTTGTGGACGTTCGTGGTGATAAAGTAAAATTGGGGATTACTGCACCCAGGGAAGTGTCTGTCCATCGACAAGAAGTCTACGAAGCCATCCAGCGTGAAAATGCACAAGCAACGAAGTTGGACCCTAAAGAAGTCCAATCGCTAGGGCAACAGACACCGCGGCCCAGAAGGCAGTAGGCATAGGTCTTGTAAGAATGTGTGCCCCGCAGGGATGTCGCCTGTAGCCAGTCCGCATATTTCACCCGTTTCTTGGGAAAAATTTCGCCTGCCCATTTCGCGATTGTTGCGATTCTCTCATTCTGCCGGAACGAATTTTTTGCGTTACCAAACAGATCAAATCACAGCCAATCGTAACACCCTATCCAGTAATAACAATTGGGCCGATTACCGATGGCATGTCTTCGACGATTTCGGTGAAAAGCTGCTTCGTTGCTTAAAGTACCCATCTTACCTGGCCGATACGGGCATTAGGAGGATTCCTGCGAACGGTGTCGAGCATAAGTGCTCTACACCCCTGGGGGCAAATGTTGTGAAAAAAGTTGGACAACATGCTGAATTGACCTACGTTCTTCTAGATGTTGCTAAACGGCAACAAGATACATCCGGCGGCACTGCAGGATACCGTGAGATACCGTGGATGTCGCCTTTGAATGGGCAATGGTGTTTTGATATGCGAGGCAGGTGACCTCGGCACCAATTGATACAACCAACTGACAGGCCGGAGTTCATATGGACTCCCCAGTTCCGGTCTCCGTTGGGAACTGGTTTTTTTAGACAGGGGTGTTTGAAATGACGCGAATTAATACGAATGTTTCCTCGTTGGTTGCCCAGAATACGTTGAGTCGGTCGAACGCTGACCTCAACCAGGCACTCACCCGATTGAGTACCGGTCTGCGAATCAACACAGGTAAGGACGATCCGGCCGGCTTGATTGCCAGTGAAAACCTGCGTAGCGATATCACCTCGATTCGCCGTGCCATCAGCAATACCGATCGAGCCAACCAGGTGATCGCCACCGCTGATAGTGCCTTGGGTCAGGTCAGTTCACTGCTCAACGATATTCGTGGTTTGGTTACCGAGAGTGCCAACGCGGGTGCTTTGAGTGATGAGCAGCGTGGTGCGAATCAGCTTCAGGTCGATTCTTCCCTGGAAGCCTTAAACCGAATCGCTCAGACCACGACTTTCCAAGGCCGACGTCTGCTCGATGGTAGTCTGGACTTTATTACCACTGCTGGAACCAACTTTGCCAAATTGGGCGATTTGCAAATTGACCAGGCAAACCTGGGTTCCGCCGGTTCGATCAATGTCGACATCACGGTCTCCACAGCAGCGACGCAGGCCACCATTTCGGTCGCCAATATCCCCAACGCAACCGCGGCGGTCAATGCGACGGGAACTCTCACATTCAATGATGCGGCAGCGACCGCTTCTGCAGGCTCGGTGAATATCACGGTTGCCCAACAGGAGTCGACTGGTAGCTTCACTTTTGGCACCACGACTGGTGCTGGCTTGACCGTGACCACCAAAGCTGGCGGTAATGCGGCGGGTGCATTTGGCGGGGCCTCGGGTGGTATCAATATTGTATTCACCGATAACGATGCGGATGATTCAGCGGTGGCTTCGGCCACTTACACGCAGGGTACCAATGTCATCGCGGTCACTGCTGACTTCGATGGTTCCGCGGCTGGTAATGCGGGTGTCACCGAAGCGGCTATCGCCACGGCCATCGCGGGCATCAATGGTGGTGCCGATTTTACCGTCACTGCGATTGGTACCACGGCTCTAGTAGCCGCTGACGTCACCACCTACTCCGACGTGGCCACTGGCGGTCGGGATGCCGGCAATCAGACACTAACGATCACCGGCAATGCGGGTGCTGCCAATAATATTACGGTCAACTTTGTCGAGGCGGCTGGTGTCGGTACCACCCCCTCGGTGACCGACAATGGGGGTGGCAGCTATACCATTAATGTCGACGACACGGCGACGACTACGTTTGCCGCCATAAGTGCGGCCATTACTGGCCTTACCGAAGTGGCAAGTGTTTCGGGAGGCACGGGTAACTACATAGGTTCCTCGGAAGCTGCCCTGAACTCTCCAGGCATCAACGCGGCTTTGACTGGTGGTTTTGATGCGGGTGCCGATGTGATCACCCTTAACGCCAACTCTCCTGGAACGGGCGGTAATCGAACGCTGACGTTCGTAGAAGCCAACGTCTCCAACAACTTTATCGGTGTGGTCGACGACGGTAGCACGGTTACGGTCACCGTCGATGATACCTCGACTTACAATGTCACCGATATATCGGCCGCGATCGACAGCCAATTGTCGGCCTTCTCGGCCTCGGTGACCGCTACCGCCGGTAATGGTTCCTTTGTAGCGGCTACCGACGCTGGTACAACTTCCAATATCGGAGGTGGTGTGACCGGTTCCGGCGGTCTTACCAACGCGGTGGTGCTTGAATTGGTTGGTTCCACTGGTGCTGAGGTACTGAGTTTTGGTGCCGGTACCAGTATCACCGAGTTGATCAACGGCATCAATCTGGTCAGTGACGCGACCGGAGTTTCCGTTGCGGCTAGCCCTTCTGCCGCGACCACTCTGGTGTTGACCGGATCTACCTACGGTACGACTTCGGTGGTTGATTTAAATGTGATCAGTGAAGGTGCCACCAGCACGCCGGCCGGTACATTCACCAATGCCATTGGCCAGGGATTGCGCGACAATGGCTCGAACGTGGTTGCTTCGATCAACGGTGTTTCGGCCACCGGTACTGGCAACAGCCTGTCGATCAACACGGCAACTCTCGATATCGGCACGACGGTTGATGCAAACTTTACCGGTACCAGCAGCTTTACCATCACCGGCGGCGGTGCTCTGTTCCAATTGGGCCCTGACGTGGTGAGCAATCAGCAATCCCGTTTGGGAATTAAAAGTGTGAACACGGCTCAACTCGGGGGTGTCACAGGCAAGCTGTTTTCGCTGGGTACTGGTGGAACGGCGGAGCTGTCGCTAGCTGCCAACACGGCCGCTTCGATTGTCGAAGAAGCAATCGATCAGGTCACCACGCTTCGTGGTCGTCTTGGTGCTTTCCAGCGTACGACGTTGGAGACCAATAAGAATGCCTTGAATGACACCTTGATTAACTTGACCGATGCCGAAAGCACGATTCGCGATGCCGATTTCGCTTCTGAAACGGCCGCTCTGACTCGAGCACAGATTCTGGTGCAGTCGGGTACCACGGTGTTGCAGATTTCCAATCAGAACCCACAGAACGTGTTGTCCTTGCTCCGGTAAGCTGACCGTTTACGTGACAATCAATAGCCGGCTGGGTTCCTTCGGGGGCCTGGCCGGTTTTTGTTTGTGGAGACCTTGCTAGCAGAAGACTTCCGAAATACAAGCACGCTGCGCCAGCAAGTGGGTTACGCACAATTACCCACTCGCTTGCGCTTCGTGCTCGTATTTCATATGCGTTTCCTTGCCGGTGCTACCACTCAGTTAGCTCATGACCGGTGGTATCGTTCTGACAAGACAAACTTTAGCGGCTGAGCAGTATTTGCCGATACTATCAGAGACGTTCTGGTCATGTTGGCGGCCACTTTTTTTCATGACTGCCAACGAACAGAGAAGGTGCGGCCTGATTGATTATCCTACAGACTGATCGCTGCGAGCTAATGGCTCCAATATCATGGGCAGAATCTCATCCAACATCGGCTTGATCACGGGACTCCCGATCACCGACACGGTCGATCAACTCATGGGAATTGCCGCACGACCGCGCGATCTGCTGACTGGTCGTACTCAAGATCTCCAATCTCAGCAGATCGCAGTGACAGGCCTTTCAGCGCGGCTGCAAACGCTGAAATTTGACCTCACCAAGTTGTCTGTTTCCGACCCTTATCAGGCGCGCGAAGTCTCCTCGCAAGACGAAAGTGCTATCATCGCGACCCTGGTGAGTGGGGGCCAACCACCGGTGAGCGAAGTTCAGGTGCGTCCAGTCCAGACCGCCTCATCGCAACAATTGGTCAGCCAACGGTTCTCCTCTCTTGATGATATCGAATTCAGTGGAACTTTGTCTTTTGGGTTTGGCGGTTTTGTCGACAAAGGTATTTCGCTGGATGATCTCAATAGTGGTGCAGGAGTAGCGCGAGGGCAGATTCGCATTACCGACCTGAACGGTTCTTCGGCAGTGATCGATTTGAACTTCGCGCGCACGGTCGATGACGTGTTGAACGCGATCAATGCCGATACCACGATCAATGTGACCGCCGAAGTCGATGGCGATGCTCTGGTGCTCAAAGACAACGTCGGTGGCACTAGCACCTTGACCGTGCAAGAAGTCGCTGGTGGCACCACCGCTGCCGACCTCGGCCTGGATGACATCAACACGACCTCTTCCGAGGCGACCGGAACGGATCGGTTCACACTGCATGCGGGAACTAATCTGACTCAATTGAATGATGGCAATGGTGTTCGCATTACCGACAGCACCACCAGCATTGACGACCTGGTGATTACCTTAGCGGATGGTACCTCTGCTGGGGTCGATCTTTCGGGATCCGCAACACTGGGAGCGGTGATAACTGCCATCCAAGACGACACCGATTTTTCCGGCAAGGTGACGGCTGCCATCTCCGCTGATGGAAATCGGCTGGAACTCACCGATCTGACCAACGGAGGGGGCACATTCGCCGTATCGAATGGTGTGCTGGGAACGACGGCTGATGATTTGGGGCTAACCGAAGCAGCCAATGGCAGTGTTGTCACCGGTAGACGTTTGGTCTCTGGACTCCGTGATACGCTCCTTTCCAGTCTCCAAGGTGGCAAGGGAGTTGGCACCTTGGGTGTGATCAAAATCATCGACCGGGATGGTGACCAACGTACGGTTGATTTGGCTTCGGCTGAAACGCTTAATGACATTGTCGATCTTATCAATACCTCGTCAGGAAGTGTCGATGTCAGCGCTTCGATCAATAAAGTACGCAACGGTATTTCATTGGTCGACAGCTCAGGAGGGAGTGGTAGTCTTACGGTAGAGAGCAGCGATGCGACCAATTCGGCGGAGGCTTTGAATTTGGTCATCGCAGCGCAAGTCAACACGGTCAACAGTGGCACGCTCAATCGACAAACGCTCAGCGAATCGACCCTATTGTCTTCGTTGGGAGGTGGTGCGGGCATTACCGCCAGTGATATTTCCATTACCGATACCAATGGTAAAACGGTGCCGATCGACCTTAACGCAGCGACGGCCGAAGCCAAGACCCTAGGGGATGTGATCGATGCAATTAATGCAGCAGTGACCAATACTGGTTTGGGTGTGCATGCCAGAATCAACGACCATGGAGATGGCATTCTGATCGTCGACACGGTGGATGGCGATGGAATACTAGGGGTCAAGGACTTAGGCGGAACGTTGGCCCAAGATTTGAACCTGACCAGCGCCAGCACCACGGTCACGATCAACGACCAGGCCACCAAGGTCATCGACGGCACCAGCAGCTACTCGGTCGATCTCTCCGATTTGTCCGGTGGTGCCAACTCAATCAGCCTGTCATCACTGAATGACGGTGCGGGAATTGATTTCAACGACTTCAAGATCACCGACTCCACGGGAAAGTCACTGGTATTGGATCTCAATGGAACCGATTCGGGGATTTCGACGGTGGATCAATTGATCGACAAGATCAATGAACGAGCGGCGACCCTCAATGTGAAAGTTAGCGCCAGAGTCAACAGTGCGGGTACCGGCATTCAGATCACCGATACTGCTGGCGGAAGCGAAAAGCTGACGATCGAGAATGTTGGCAACAGTTCGGCTGCTACCGATTTAAAAATCGAAGGAGTTGCGACCGCCTCGACCATCGACGGATCCGGTTTATTTTCTACTCAAAGTGCAAGTTTGAGTGTCTTGGATACCGTAGCAACGCGCATCAATGATCTCGATTCGGGAGTCATCGCGAGCACGTTCTTCGATGGGATTGGCTATCGGCTCACTTTGAGTGTTAATCAAACGGGAGTAGCAAATGAAATTTTAGTCGACTCAGGTACCTCCGATTTCAAATTTAGTGAAACGGCCAAAGCGCGTGATGCACTGTTGGTGCTCGGGGAGAACAAAGTCGCCGGTTCGGGGGTGTTGGTAAGTTCAACGGCCAATGATTTTGAGTCGATTATCAATGGTGTCGATTTGACCATTGTTGCTGCCAGTGACGATCCGGTAACGGTAACGGTGAAATCGACCGACACTGACATCGTATCTACGGTGGAGGGATTTATTGCCTCCTACAATTCCATTCGTAACGAGTTGCAAACCCTAACCGACTTTAATTCGGATGATTTCACCACCGGTCTGCTGTTCGGTACCAACGAAGCCTTGCGCGTCGATACTACTTTATCTCGATTGGCCACCAACCGGTATTTTGGTGTTGGTAGCTTCACTTCCCTTGAGCAAATTGGAGTGAGTGTCGACGACGAGGGTGAACTGGTGCTGGATAAGACCAAATTAAAAGAGGCATTTGCTGACAATCCTACCAGTTTGCAGACTTTCTTTACCGATGAAACCAATGGTGTGGCGGCCAAATTTAATGCAGCGATTGATCGACTTTCCGGGGCGGAAAACGGATTGCTGACCAATCGAGTGGATGCCCTGCAGTCTTCGATCGATTCCAACAGTTTGCGGATTGAGCGTTTTACTGAGCAGTTGGATCTGCAGCGAGAGCGACTATTGTTACACTTTTTTCAGCTAGAATCAGTGATCGCCAGCTTGCAGCAAAGCCAGACGGCTTTGAGTGCGCTACAGCCAATTGCTCCGCTAGGGAGCGCCTGATAGACACTCGAACCAACCTAGGGAGCCGAATTGCTGCATGCTAACCCTGATGAGATAGATTTTCGATGTAACAGAACCATGCATGGTCGCCACTAAATACGGAAAACGAGTTTCCGCCACCCCACCTCCCGCCTCCCATTTCCCACCTCCCCTCCACCCCATCTCCCCACCTATGCAACAAAATCAATATCTGGTTTCGAAAATTTTGACCGCCTCCCAGCCGCAATTGCAATTGATGCTGGTAGAGGGCGCAGTGCGATTTATCCGCCAGGCACTCGAATTGAGCTCGGATCCTTCGCATCCGCAGGAGGAATCAGAGCGACTACTCGATAAAACGATCGACGTGGTTGAGGCTCTGGTGAGGGGCGTCTCAGGCAATGATTTGGAGATATCCAAGCAGCTTGAGGAGCAGTACGTCTTTATGTTTCGTGAGTTGGTGGCTTGCCGATACAATCGTGATGCGGAGAAGCTCCGTACGGTTCTCAAGTTATTGGAGTACGAGCGCGAAACATGGCAGCAGGCGAGTGCTCTCTGCCAGCAAGAAGAGGCGTCTTCCGACCTCCCGACGGCGGACAATGTCAACGACTCCTTCAATCCGCCTCTGTCTGCCCCCCATTATTTGAATAAAAGCGGCTCAACGTCGGGCAGTCTATCTCTGGAGGCTTAGCCTTAAACATTCTGCTGCGAGTCCGAATAGCCCGGGGAGGCAATTGGGTGGCCGATTGACGACCAAGACGCTGCGTGCCTATTATCTGGCATGAATCGTCTCTCCCCAAGGAAACCATCGTGACCACAACCAAGCAACTGATTCGTGTCGGCCATAGTCCCGACCCGGACGACGCATTCATGTTCCATGCCCTGGCCAATGGACATCTAGATACGGGTGATTACCAGTTTACCCACGAGTTAGTCGATATCGAAACGCTCAATCAACGGGCTTTTCAGGCCGAACTGGAACTCACCGCCGTTAGCATTCATGCCTACGCTTTTCTCTACGACAAGTATGCCCTGTGCTCATGTGGGGCCAGCATGGGGGAAAATTATGGGCCGATGGTCATTGCACGCGATAAGTGCCAGTTATCGAGTCTGCGGGACAAGACTTTTGCTGTACCAGGCAAATTGACCAGTGCTTACTTGGCCTTGCGAATGTGCATGGATCACGATTTCAACTACGTTCTGGTCCCTTTCGATGAAATCATCAGTGCGGTTGCTGCGGGAACCTACCAGGGAAAATCGATCGACGCAGGATTGATCATTCACGAAGGGCAGCTTACCTACGGTGATCATGAGCTCAATCTAATCGTCGATTTGGGCCAATGGTGGCAAGACCAAACAGGTTTGCCCTTACCGTTAGGAGCCAATGCAGTACGTAAGGATTTGGGCCAGGAAGCCATACACGAAGTTCAGCGGCTCCTGCATGCCAGTATTGAGTATGCTTTAGAACACCGCGATGAGGCACTTGATTACGCGCTTCAATATGGGCGCGATTTGGACCGCAACAAAGCGGACCAATTCGTAGGCATGTATGTCAATGACCGCACCCTCGATTTTGGCCCGGAAGGTCGTGAAGCGGTAACTCGCTTTCTGGCGATGGGCCACGAACAGGGCATCTTGCCGGAACTGGTCGTGCCGGAGTTTGTGGAATGGTAGGGAAATAGGTTAGATCGGAGATGTTTGGTTGTTGATCTTAAAAAAAGGGTAAACACGCATTATAAATCAACGATCAAACATCTCACATCCAACATGTTGTCATGTCTGACTGGCAAACTGAACTTGACCGGGTGATCTTTGAGCAGGCCGATGATGTGATTGGGCTGCGACGGCATCTTCATGCTCACCCCGAGCCGAGTGGTGAAGAGCTGAAAACGAGCTTGCACCTTTACCAGTTGTTGGGCGAACTGGGATTGGATGTTCGGATGGGGCCGCAAGGGTGTGGAGTGCTGGCGGATAGTGCGAATGATTCGCAATCGCTGGATACGGACCCCCATTTAAATCGACATGCGGTGAAACAACGGGTGGCATTTCGTGCCGATATCGATGCATTGCGGATTCAAGACGCCAAGGACGTAATCTACCGGAGCACTCATAATGGATTGATGCATGCCTGTGGACATGATGGTCACACGGCCATTGCCTATGGTGTGGCACGCGCGCTCGATACCCTTCAACGACAAGGTTTGCTGCCTTGGAGGGTGCCTTGGCGGGCCATTTTTCAGCCAGCCGAAGAAACGGCCACTGGAGCGCGGCAGATGATCGAGGCGAGTGCATTGGATGGGGTGGGTGCGATATTGGCCTTGCATGTGGAGCCAACACGACCCACGGGACAAATCGGGATTCGTTCAGGAACGATGACCGCCCACTGTGACTCCCTTCGTATTTCGATTCATGGTCGGGGTGGGCATGCGGCTCGGCCTCATGAGTCCAAGGATCCAATCGCGGCAGCAGCCCAGTTGATCAGTACGTTGTACCAATTTGTACCTCGTGCTACCGACAGTTTGGATGCCGTAGTTGTGACGATCGGCCGAGTTCGGGGTGGAGAAACTTCGAACGTCATACCGGATTTGGTTGAGTTGTGGGGCACGGTTCGCACCCTATCGGGTCTCGTTCGTGAGCAGACAATAGAACACATACGCCAATTAGCTCGAGGTATTGAAGAGATTACGTCCACTCGGATTGACGTTCAGGTAGAGGTGAGCATTCCATCGGTGCATAATGATAAGGAGCTGAGCGAGTTGATTGACCGGGCAGCGACGGGGGTAATAGATGCAGAGCAAGTGCAGCGGATCCCACGACCGAGCATGGGCAGCGAAGATTTCGCCTGCTATCTGGAAAATATACCGGGAGTCATGTTTCGCTTGGGAACGGCATCCGATCCGACCGAGCAAACAGGACTCCATACGCCCCTGTTCGACATCGACGAACGCGCATTGATGATCGGCACCAAAATCATGGCCCGAGCTGTGGTGATGGCAGTTGGAAGAGTTGAGTGATCAGTGTTGAGAGGCAGAGAAATAGTTCTATACCCACATACGTGGTTGCCGATAGGAAGACAATTGGAGTCTAAAGAATTTGGAGATGATCACCTGCCTCTTACCTCCGGCCTGTTAACTCTCAACCCTCAACTCGCAACATGGCTAAAATTCAATTCAACTCGAATTCTCGTCCTACCCTTGGAATTGAACTGGAATTGGGGTTGGTAGACCAGCAGACGATGGGATTGACCAGTTCTTATTCTGATCTGGTCGCCTGTTTGCCAGATGGCGATAGAGACACGATTAAACCGGAATTGATGCAATGTGTTTTGGAAATTATCACGGGCATCTGTGAAACGGTCGACGATGCTGAGGCGGAACTGCGAGATAAGATAACTCTTGTGGAAGCAGCAGCGGACCAGTTGGGGCTGGGCCTATGGTGGGGAGGTACCCACCCTTTTTCTCGTTGGCAAGATCAACAGGTGACTGCCGATCCACGCTATTATCAATTGGTCGATTTACTGCAGGAGTTGGCTCGGAGGCTGGTGACTTTTGGGCTGCACGTTCATGTGGGTGTCGACTCGGGTGACAAGGCGGTGATGATCTGCGATCGTATCCTGAGGCATTTGCCCACGTTATTAGCTTTGTCCGCCAGCAGCCCGTTTTGGGAAGGGCGGCGGACGGGACTCCATTCGCACCGTTCCAAAGTCATGGAAGGGCTTCCTACCGCTGGCTTGCCACCGTTGATGCGGAATTGGAGCGAATATGTGTGGCTGGTGAACCATATGGTTGGGACTGGGTTCATCAATACGATTCGTGAAATCTGGTGGGATGTCCGGCCGCATCATAATTTTGGTACCGTCGAGGTGCGGGTATGCGACATGCCAGGCAATCTGGAAGAGACACTGGCGATTGCCGCGTTGATCCAATGTCTGGTGAAGGCTCTTTCCGATGAAATCGACGATGGCACTTATCAGCATGATTGCCACCCAATGATGGTGCGTCAGAACAAGTGGCGCGCTAGCCGATTTGGTACCTCTGCCCAACTGGTTGATTTGTACACGCACGAGGTGGTAACCGTTGCGCAAGTAGTCGATGAGATGACGAAAAAGCTACAACCGGTATCGGTCGAACTGGGCTGCGAGAAGCATCTGCTGCGATGTCGACAAATAGCCTCCACGCCCAGTTGGGCAGATCGGCAAATGACCACCTATGAGGAGACTGGAAATGCCCAGGAGGTGGTGCGGCAACTGACGGCTGGAGCAAGGATTTCACCCTTTGTTGACAATCAGTAGTCGATCCCCAATAATTCACCTCCACCCACACCTTAACTACCAGGGAGATGTAGCTCGATGGCATTGCAACAGTTCGATGACAGTAATTTTGAGGCGGAAGTGCTACAATCTACGGAGCCAGTCTTGGTTGACTTTTGGGCTCCTTGGTGCGGGCCGTGCCGCCAAATTGGCCCTATGGTCGAGGAATTGGCCGGCGAAAATGCAGGCTCGGCAAAAATTGGCAAGCTCAACGTAGATGACGCCCCCGATTCGGCTCAAAGTTTCAGTGTCAGCAGCATTCCCACCATCATGGTCTTTAAAAATGGTGAGGTGGTCGAGCGTTTCGTAGGAGTCCAGCCCAAGGCAAGACTGCAGGAAGCAATCGACGCGGCCAAAGGCTGAGCTCTATCTGTTCAAGCCTCGCTTCTCATCCATGTCGCATTGACATTTTACGGCAAGGCAGCGGTAGTTGTGCGACAAGGATGAAAAGACTCGTTTGAAGGGATTCTGTTCAAGCCTCGGGTTTGGCCAATCCGCCCCTGTCGGATGCTCGCGAGGATACGTTCTCGGGTGGCAGTGCGCTATGCGCGACCATTCGCCAGGATGCGTTTGGCAATTAAAAAATACTAGCACGACGCGCCAGCGAGTGGGTCTACTGCGGCATGCCTATCCACTCGCTTGCGCGTCGTGCTTGTATTTTTGGTCTTGGCTCTCAGACAAACGATAGCCCATATTCCCTATCTCGCCTGCTTTGATGTTCTGTCTGCATCGTTCTAACTTTTGGCCAGAATCGTCGAATGATCGTCGGTCATTCTGCCGATTGCACACTTTAGGTAAACTTTGCGGGTCAAATGGACTTAACCAGTTGATCTCCAGTAATAGGCTTTACCAAACTTATCTTTGTGGACTGTGGCTGTAAAAACAGGCCTTTCCAATGGTGACGGCAGTTGGTCATCATCCACAAAGTAAGACTTGGGCAGACATGACCAGAGAACCAAATTATGGCTAATCAAGCGAGTCAAGGCACGGATAGCGATGCGGTAATACCAGAAATGCGTGTAGACACAGCCCATCCAACTGGGCTGACTGTAACTGGGCCGACTACTGGCAACGCCTCAAAATCCACCAGTCCTGCCACTGTGGAAGTGGCTCAGCAGACCTTGGTGGAGCCCGATTCGTCCGTGGTCCAACAGGATCAGGCTGAGGAGCCTTCACAGGCCCCCATCACGACATCATCAGCGGTTGTGGCTCAGCATGCGGAGGATCTTGCCGACCAATTGCAGGACCGGCTTGCGGGACTGGATCGACGTGAGTCACAGATCAACTCACAAGAAGCGGAGTTTGATTCCCGCATTCGAAATGCTCGTTTGTGGTTGGAGGAACGTGAAACGGCACTCGATGAACGGGAACAGAAGCTCGAACAACAGGTTGAGGGTTTGGAACTGCGTATCAAAGATTTCGATCAACGGCTGGCGGAGTCTCAGTTAGATGATCGTGAACAGGAGTTGAAGCTACGTAGTCAAAGGCTGCAGGAAAAAGAATTAGCCATTACCGAACTCCAGGTCAATTTGGAAGTAACCCAGCGAGAAATTGATACCAAAAACAATGCGTTGGACATGCAAATTGCCATGTCACAGACCAAGCAGGAAGAGTTAGACCAAGCGCGTGAAACCATCGAGACTCGACAGCGAGAACTCGATTCCAGGGAAGCTGTTATTTACCAGGAGCACGAAAATCTTACTGCCAGTCAGTTAAAAAATCAAGAACGCGAAGCCGCCAGCATTGCAACCTGTGAGCAAATGAACGAGCGCAATAATCGGCTCAGTGAGTGGGAACAGGAATTGGGTGGCCAGGCGAGTGAAATTCAGTGGTTGTGTGCAGAGCAAAACCAAACGACTCAACAATTGGATCGCCGTGAAGCTGGGTTGAACGAAAGAGAGCGAGGTTTGAAGTTTCGCAGCCGTGAAATTCAAACAGCCTTGGAACGGTTTGAGCGTTTGGGAATTGTTGAAGAGAAAATGGCGGAACTTGATGAGCAGGCTGCCACCTACGAGATGCGCTCTATCTACCTCGATCAGGCAGAGGCCCTCTTGGCAGAACAGCAAACGGAATTGGTGGAGGGTCGTAGAAAACTCGATTCTGATCTGACTCATTTCAAGGCGGATATGTTGCGTGAGCGAAAATCGTGGACCGAGCAGTGTCAACAAACAGCGGCCCAGGAGGATCAGCGACAAAAACAATTGGATCGTCGTGAGGCTGAGTTGGATCAGCGCCAGGCTGCCCTGGATAGCTTGCAAGAGGAATTGAGCGAGTCGCAACGTGAGGTATTGGAGATGCGGCTTGCGACTGAGGAAATTTGGCTACAGTTGCAAGGTGTGTTAGCACCGGCGTCTCTGTCTCGATCAGTGGCTCAAATACGTACTCGATTGGCGGATCATTTCAAACTTTCGGTTGAGAGTATTACCTCGCGCCGGCAAGAGTTAGAAACTATTCGAAACGAATTGGCCAACCAGCACAATCAGCTACAGCAGCGACGTGACGAGCTTCAACGTTGGCTTGAGTGCCGAGAGCAGGATTTGGAACAGCAGGCCGCTCGGATGGTGGCACGCGAGCAGGAATTGAACCGCCAACAGAAGCATTACGAGTTGCAAGAACGGAACTGGTTGGAACAACGCAACGAGTATCAGGAAGAGATACGCCGGTTGCTAGAAAAAATTCGCACCGAAGCCAGGATGGCGTAGGGTTGTTGCGGCTAACCAAACTTTTCGGAGCAGTGTTTCTACAGGCAAGCCAAACTTTTCGGGTGGTTGGGAGGCATTGGTGTAGGGGTTGAGTTTGCTTGGTACTCCGAGGGCCGAAAAGATTTGTTTGCCTGGAGGGCATTCGCCACAGTAGGTGCGCTGATTGCCTGTTGCAGATATTGCCTATGATTGGCTTTTCCGCGTTTAGTCCTCAGTCTTCAACACTCAACACTCATCACTCATCACTCATCACTCATCACTCATCACTCATCACGAGTAGGGTCGTTGCCGCCGTACTCGTCAACTTCTTCTTCAGCAGGTTCTTCCGCCAGGCTGGGAGTCAATTCGCTGCGCTCGATCGTTTGCCCAGCGGTGAGGTGCCGGGCCCGATTGGCGATGTTCATGGCAGCGCGGATTTCCTGAGAACTGAAGTAAGGGTTGCGGACGAAGTTTCGTGCGGTGCCCGTTAATTTGGCAGCCAGCTCTTGCCAGCTTACGTCACTATTGAGATGCCAGACGGCCGCTTGGGCCGCGCTGCGAGGCAATTCGCCACGTGCAAATGCCTTAACCACTTCGATCACGGCAGGCCGGTCGATATGTTGTTCAATCGGGCGAATCGCATACGGCTTGATAGAGGATGGATCACGCAGGCCATGGTTGAGACAGAGCAGAGGCAAGTCAATGCGTCCGACTTTTTCAGGGGCGATATTAAATTGGCCACCACCACCGCCCATACCGCCGCCACCCATACCGCCGCCACCCATACCGCCGCCGCCACCCACGCTTTGTTGACCGCCACCGCCACCGCCACCGCCGCCGCCTAAGCCGCCACCGCCGCCGCCACCACCAAAACCGCCTTGGGCAAGCACGGGAACGCCGATAAACGCATCGGGTAGTTGCACGTTAATTGGTTTTTTGGTCTTGTTCGCCAAGACAAGGCGGCCTTTGGAACTGCTGCGGGCAATAAATTTGGCTTCCACCAAGCCGTCTTCCATGGCTTGAAAGAGATCGATGGCACTAGGGCGGTCGATACCAGCCAAAGCGGCCGCTTCAGAGCGAGACGCCAATTGAGGTCGAGAGACCAATTTGGCTTCGGCGGCCATTGCCTTGTTGGAAAAACAGTTGGAAAAACCGTCGGTCAAACCCATCATGAGAGCGCCACTGCCTGACCCGCAGAGCATCATTACCACAACCAAGCGTTTAGTATTGGATATCATCTCGTGTTCCGTTGGCTTACGTGTTGCGTATTGAGCAAACTTGTTTTCACCCCGCAGAGCCCGCCAATCGGCAGTGGGGCGACACCTCCAGCATAAGCACACGGGCCGAAAAAGCCAAGAAAAACACGGGAATAACTTGGGGATTTACTTCCATAGCACTCCTCCTCTCGCTGACAATAAGAAATGGACGCCCGACTCTATGAAATTTCCGGGCTCGTCTTCAAAACACCCTAACCAATGGACTTTTAGTTCGGATTTTGCATTTTTGCCCACAAAAATATGCAGATTGACACAAGTGATTGCCATTCCGAAAATATTTACTGGAAATAGGGGACCATTGTGCAAACCCTGAACTTGGCCGATACAATCCGTATAACCCGCTCGGGAATTCTCCGCTTACTCCATCAGACGATGCTTGTGCGTGCAATAATTGTGAAACTCTTTGTCTGCAGCGAGACGCACCGTGCCTCCATCCACATCCGCTACAACCGCCGAACCTTTACCATCTTCCCTGCCGAAACGTAGGAAGTGGATTGTTTCCTCTTGGTGGGATCTGGCCTTTGTGGTGATCACGCCCTTGGCCATCGTGCCATTGGTACTGATATTGTCTCGTCAATGGTTCACTCCAGAGCAAATCGCTCTTGCCGCCATATCGTTTGCCTCGCTGGGACACCATCTGCCTGGATTTATGCGGGCCTATGGCGATCGGAGCCTTTTTGCCCGTCATCGGTGGCGGTTCCTGCTGGCTCCACCACTGATATTTGCAGTAGCCTTGTTGTTTACGCCTCCGCGAATGGTGGTTGAAACACTCGGCCTGTCATGGCAGCACCTGCACGGTTTGGAATTGGTGCTGCTGATATGGGGAACCTGGCATGGCCTGATGCAGACCTTTGGCTTTATGCGGATTTACGATATTCGCCAGAGCCGCAATGATCCACGTACCGCGCGTCTCGATTTTTGGCTCTGTCTTACTCTTTTTACTGCCGGAGTGGTCTTTAGCGACGCACGCTGTTATGGCGTTGCCACCGCTGTGTGGCAGGCAGGCTTACCAATCTTTGATCGTTCCTGGTTGGTAGGTCTACGTTGGGTAGTTGGTTGCGGGGCAGTGGTGGTACTGTTGGCCTACGCGACCGACCTGTTGCGCATTTGGCGACAGGGTGAGTCAATCAGTTGGATCAAATTGTTATTGGTTGGGACGACTGGATGGTTTTATTGGTACACGGGGCGACTCTCTACCAATCTGTTGATTGGGCTGGCGATGTTTGAGATTTACCATGCGACTCAGTACAACGCGATCGTCTGGATTTACAATCGGAAGCAGTTTGAGCGCATAGGCGACCGGTTTGGCCCCTTGGGATTCCTTTTCCGCGGTCGGTGGGCGATGCTAGGGCTCTATTTGGCCGCGATGGGGACCTATGGATTGATTCGCTTTTTTTCCGGTGGTGTGAATGGCCCTATCTACTGGGGGCATCGAGTTGACGTGTATCAGTGGTTGATGGCGATTTTCGTCACTTCTTCGGCCCTGCATTTCTATTTCGATGGATTCATCTGGAAAGTGAGTGATCGCTCCACACAGCAGAATTTGGCTGAGTTAACGGGCAACACGGCCCATTGGGATCGACTGGTGCCCGGTTTGAGTCATGCAGCCAAGTGGATGGTGCTGCTGCTGATTGTTGCCAGTCTGTTACTTGTCGAAATCCGAAATCAGAACCAGTCGGTGGCTCGTGAGGCAGAGATGCCCCGGGCATTGATCGCTTTGGTCCCTGATGTACCCGAGTGTCAGACATTGGCTAGCCAGCTTGCATTGGATCGGGGAGATACTCAGGAAGCGGTACGAATTGCACGGAAGGGTTTTGCTTTACGACCTCGATCGCATCAGTCTCATGCCAATTTGGCACTTGTATTGGCAGCCGCCGCCCGTTACGAGGAGGCACGTGATTTATTGGCCCAGGCTATCCGGTTGGCACCTGATCAGTGGAACTATCATGCCGATCTGGGAGAAACTTATCAGAAACTGGGACAGTTTTCCGAGGCTGAGGCCGAGTTTCGCTATGCACTTCAATTGCAGCCGGAGTTGGAACATCCCCATTTGCTCCTGGCGGACTTCTATCTACGTCAAGGCCAAACCGAGCAGGCATTGATCGAGGCAGCCCGGCTAGTGAAGCAGTACCCCAATTCGTGGCAAAGCCAGTTGATTTGGGGGGTTGCGCTGAGAGTTGCAGGGCGTTTCGAAGAGGCACTCGAGCCCTTGAAATGGGTTGCCCAGAAACAACCTGATACGAAAACGCTCTACCAGTACGGTCTGGCTCTCATGCAAGCTGGCCAGAGTGATCTGGCGATTGCTCCCTTATTGAAAGTCATCCAACTCAGCTCTCAACATGCCGATGCGTTGTTTCAATTGGGCACCGCCTATTACACACTGCAAAAATGGTCTGCGGCCATCGATGCCTGGCAACGCTGCAAACGCGTGCGACCTGAGCGGATCGAAACCTACATCAACTTAGGCGCCGCCCAAACTCAAGCAGGCAGTCAACGTGAAGCGCTCGAAACTTATCGACAGGGCTTGAAGCAACATGCCGACTCTCCCGATTTGAACTACAACTTGGGAATCCTGTTGTGGCAAGCAGGCCAAGTCACACAAGGCCAGTCGCTGGTCCGCCATTCGGCCGAACTGGGCATGGTGTTACCTGCAGAAGTCCGTGCGGCGATGGCTGCGGCTGAACGGCAGTAAAAAGGGTACCGCCGGCCAATGAATCCGATGTGAGTTAGCCTTGAAAGTATGGAAAATGGGTGGCACCGACACTTGTCCGCAAACCGCCTTGCCATTGATAGGAATTTATTCGGACACGTGTCGGTGTCGCTTGCGACAAGAGGTCAAGCGGTGTCCTTGAGTGGTATGCCTCCTGTGCGGTGCATACCGACAATCGTTCGAAAAAGACCTGCTCAGTGGTAACGTCAACCCCGAACGACTGTCGGTGCCACTCGCGTGTGCGAACCCTGGGCTACGAGGACTTAACGCCTTCGGCGTGAGGCATGCGAAACACTGCTTCCGGCACCTGTAGACTCTAAGCCCACTGGGTTTCCTCTTCTTCGGGTTCCTCTTCGGAGTCCAAAGCGGCCAGGTGTTCGGCTGAGAAGTAGCGTCCGGCCCACAAGCGAATGGGTACCAACAGCAGGACAAAGATGGGAAATAGAATTCCCAAAGGCGAGAGCTCGACAATTCCCAGCACAAACAGGCAGGCCAGTTGCAGCAGTGTATACAGGTGAATCGTTTTTAGTGGAACCTGACGAATGTAGTGCGATGTCGGGTAGAGTGAAGGATCCATCAACCACAGTCGGATCCGTTCGAAGAACTGGTTTCCTGCCATGGAGACCACGCCCATGAACAGAAACAGTCCGTAGAGTACCGCCATGGGAATTGTCTTCAATAGGGGCAAAGCGAATAGGGATAGTCCAATAAGCAGATGAATCACCAGTCCGGTGACACGGGTTTCGCGGACATGTAACACGCGTTCGCGCGATTCACCATTGCCGACCATGATTGATTCCACTGTCGCCAGACTGCGTACATGGTTGAGTGAACGCACGGTGGCGGCTACCAGCCAAGGCAATCCAAACAATGAGCAGGCTGCGATCAGCACACCCATCACTGCCAGGTCGATATGATAGGCTGGCCCCTTTTGCAACTTATGGTCCGGACTGTTGATTAGCCTCGCAGTAATATTCTGATCCAGATAAACGAGCACTGTCGCCAAAATTGCCGGACCGATGGAAGCGAACCAAACCCAGCGAGGCGTGATAAAAATATCCAACAACCATGAGCGTTCTATCGTCGGCTGGATTGCATCGGGTGCGGGCAGTGAGGTGGTGCGAACATCGTGAAACCATGTCACGGCGACCAGCGTCATCGCTCCCATCGCGATGGTAGGGCCAAAGTCGGCAAGGAATTCACGGAAATGAGATTGCAAATAGCGACTGCGGCGAAATCGGGAGAGCCAATAGGCACCGAAAAACGTGCCCATCGCCAGGATCAATGGTACCAATGCGCGATCGTGGCTGATACGTTCATTGGCGTAGACGCCGGTGACGATGTGCACCATTGCTTCCATGGCTGCGTAGATGAAGATAATCGAGATCAATGCTGCGAAGATCTCGTCAGTGAATCGGGTGAAATATCTTACCAGGCAGCTTGCATCGGTGATGGCCAGTAAGATCAAAAAGAGTCCTGTCCATAAGCCAACCCAAGCGCGAGCTTCCAGAAAAACACTTTCCAAATTAAGTTGTCCGCAGAGTACGTACAGTAGCCATGTATAGATTAATAGCGGTCCGGTACCGCCTAGAATGATCAGTGGCTGGCCTGAGAATAGTGCATACGTTACACCACACAGGGCCGATCCGATAATCATCTCCACGGCGCCGATGTGATTGCCTGTCAGTTCAGCCATGATGCCGCCGAATGTGACGGCTGGCGCCAGGCAGGCGAAAAATAAAAACATTGTCGACGCAATGCTCTTTACGTGCATTCCGTCAGTGAAGTCACTGAGGTAACAGGGCAGCCGGCGTGCGATATCCTGTTGCAACCCGCCGAATAGTTTGCCTGTGTAAGTCAGGCCTTCGACCTCTTGATCGGCAACCACCGGTTGCGGTGAGGTGCGTTCGGTGAATCGGTCCAGAGCCGTCAGTAGATCGTCGTTTGAGCGAGCTCCGCCTGCTTCATAACGGAATTCATCATCCGACATGAGCCGGGCAACGCCCGCCAGTGTATCCAGGTGTCGGACGGCGGAATCGGGCGGTCCCAGCAGGAAGAACAGAAATCGGGTGGGGATTCCGTCGGGTGCTCCCATGTTCACCGGATGAGTGAGCCGAACGAACAGGACCATCTGCTGCTCGATTCCATCGAGATAGGCGTGAGGGATCGCTACCGCATGACCGATTGCAGTCGGTGCTTCTCGTTCACGCTGCAGCAGTGCCGATGCAACTTGATCTGCCGAGTGTTCCTGTAAAAATCCACTGGAGACCAAATGACGGACCGTCTTGCGGATGGCCGAAGTCATGTCGGGAGCAGTGAGATTTAGGACCACATGGCCCTGCTCGATGGCGTTTTTTAGCTGTTGCATAAGAGTAGACGCAGCTTAGAGTTGGTGAGTATCCTCAGCACCTTCTGTATCGGGTTCTGTCGGAGGTATGTCGATGATCGTACAGGATGTTGAAATTTTCATAAGCCAATAAGCCGTAGAGTTTTACGACATTTTGAGAATTATGTCAAAACCGGATTCCATCAAAAGGGGCCATCCATCACTGTTCTTGCGGCCCAGACTCCAAATACGCAAACAGATCCCGCAGTTCTTGGGGAGACAGGGAGTTCAGAATCCGTTCGGGCATCAGTGAGGTGTCGGACGGTTCGAGTGTCTCGATCTGGTCGCGGGAGATCTGAATCCGTTCGTTCTTGGCATCCAGGAGCGTGATGTGGGCCGCGTCTTGTTCCGCCAATAGGCCGGCTAGGACTTGGCCCGTCTCGGTCTGGACGATATGGGCCAGATACTCACGACGGATCACCGCACTGGGATCGACGATGTTACCCAACAGGGCGGCTCGGTCGTTGCGGTTGGCGCTGGTCAAATCGGGGCCGATTTGGTTTCCCTCGCCGTGGAGCCGGTGGCAGATTCCGCAGTGCTTCATGAACAACGTTTTACCTGGAAAATGGTTTCCGCTGGCGGTTCTCAGGTCGTTGTTGTATCGCCGCATGGTGGCCAGTTTTTCCTCGCTGGTGTCGGGCCCAATGTTGCCCCAATGTTTTTGTACCAGGCTGTCGATTGCCTGATCGTGGTGAACCGCCAATCGGCTGAGCTGATCCAGGGGAATTTGTTTTGGATCAATTTTTCCCTGGTCAACGAGCGCCAACAAAATTAGCGCCGAGTCAGGACGACTGAGTAACAATTGGCAGACTCGACTGCGCAAGATAGGGCTGGCATGTGGGTAGAAGTCCACCAATGATTCGGTTACCTGGGACGAGTCAAACCGAGCGAGCACATCGAGTGCGGAGACCTTGATGGGATCGGGTTGCTTTCCAATGACCAGGTTGAGCATGATGGGGATGGTGTCAGACCGACCAAAATATTTCAGGAGCTTCAGCACACGATTTAGTCGATCTGATGTTTGCCCTTCAGTGGGGATTGCTGCGTCAAGTAGGGCCCGATAGGCTCCCTGAATGCCGCCCTCTATCGCCAATTCCAGCGTAGCCAAGTCTGCAGGTTGCTGTTGCCAACGCTGTTCAATGTAGTGACGCAGGTTATTAGCAGACAGGGGTTGATAAGGACGCGCTGAGTCAAGACGGTCGTGTCGCTGCGCGGCTTGTTGAGTGAATAGGCTCCCTTGTCCAATTTTCTGCAACCCGACCGCGCGCTCCGCCAATCCCAAGCGTAATTTCGCGTCAGCCCCCGATCGATATTGGGCTGGGACCGATTCGAGTAATTCCAGAGAGGCCTGGTAGCCGGTCTGCGTGCCTTCCGCCGCCCAGTGACGCACCAACCGCAAACCATTGTTCCTTGCCGCTTGGTTATGCCAGGCATCGTTGCGGGTAAACAGTGTCAACAACCGATCGGTATCTGTCAGCGCGTGTGCCTCGATGGCCCACCACGACAGCCACACAATCCGTTCGTCGTTTTCATCGGACTGTTGCCAGAGTAGTTGCTGCACGATGGGCAGTCCTTGCAAACCTGGCAATCGCTTGGCAGTTGCAGCCAATTGGGCTAGCACTACGGGACTGGATTCTCTCGATACCAATTCGGTTAACCGTGTTGCCAACTTGGGTGTCATGGAGCGCTGGTCTCCTAGCAGACGTACCGTCCAAAAACGCATGTAGGGTTCAGGGTGCAGGAGCAGTTCCATTGCCAGAGAATTGTCCAGTCCGGCAATGCCGTGCAGGGCCCACAGTCCTTGCAAGGCCTGTTGAGGGTGATCCGTGCTTTGCGCCATTGCACGCAAACGGGGCAAGACCGAACGATCATTACGTGATGCCAACAGACATCTGGCCCGGTCGGCGTACCAAGCATTGGTGTGTGAAAGTAAATCGACCAGTTCACTGCTCGACTTGCGCGCCAGGTCAATCGGTTCAGAGGGTGGGGCAGTGGCCGACTGCAGTTTGTAGATTCGTCCATTGGTCATGTCCCAATGGGCATCTGGGTCGGGATGAGCCGTGCGCTGATCGTAAAAGTCAGAGAAGTAAATTGCCCCGTCAGGTCCTGCGCACAGGTCGGTTGGCCCACACCAGGTATCATGGGAGTCGACCAGCAGACCATCGTACCAGCCACGCACGGTACTACCGGTTGGTTCCAAACGCCACCGGGAGACTGTGTGGCCGAGGAAATTTCCTGCGATAAATTTCCCCCGATAGTCAAGTGGGAGTGAGTCTCCCCGATAGATTGTGCCTCCGGTCGGCGGCCCGCCAGGGACCTGGTCGCACTGGAGGTTGGAAAAAAATGGTAGGCATGCAGATTGTGCAGTGGCCCATGTTTGCCAAAACTCTTGAAGTAGTAGCCTCCCTGGACGGCGTGGACCAAGGGGCCTCCATTGGTGGAATAGTAGAGCTCGCCATGTTGGTCGAAGGTGAGGCCGTAGCAATTGGATCCCCCTTCACAAAAAATTTTGAACTTTTTTGTTTTGGGGTGATAACGCCATACGCCTTGCTGAAATACAATGCCCCGAATATGACAAGTCGTGGTGCTGCCATTGACCCCATAGAGCCAACCGTCGGGACCCCAGGTCAGATGGTTGGACATCGACTGGGCGTCCTCCATGCCGAAGCCGGTGAGGAGTACTTCCGGATCGGCATCAGGCAGGTCGTCGCGATTGTGATCTGAATAGAACAGCAGGTAGGGGACATTCAGCACGAACACCCCCCCATGGCCAAATGCCACGCCGGTGACCAGATTGAGCCCGTCGATAAAATCTTTTTGTTGATCCGCCCGTCCGTCGCCATCGGTGTCGGTGAGGATGGTGATTCGATTCGCCCCTCGAGGACCATGCGGAGGCGGCAGTGGAACCCGGTCGTATTCGGTTCGCGATCAGTGATCGACTTTCACTCGCTTCAGACCCGCCGGATTGGGATACTGCAGGTACTGGATGGTCCACAATCGGCCCCGGTCATCACATTTGACAAAACTCGGTTGACGTACTTCCGGCTCGCTGGCAAACAGAGTGACTTGAAGCCCGTCGGCAGTTGTCATTCGTCGAACGGCTTCGGCGGGGTCGTAGCCCTGGGCCAGTACGCTTTTTTCGTGGCAAGCGGTCGCGAGCAAAAGCAACGCCAATATTCGAGAGGCATGATATTGTTTGATCATTGAACCCTCTTAGCAATCTGATCCAAGCTGACAATCTCTGCTTTCCCTTGCGACTGATCGGCCAGGTCACAGATCAGGTCGATGGCTTGAAAATCGGGATCGACCACCCCCAGACAGGAAGGGTGCGACAAGAAGTCAAAAACTGCGCCGTGCGCGATGACCCAGTCCATGGCCAGTCGGATTGCTTTGAGAAAGTGGGGTAATTGCCAGCGGCCATTGCGAAACGCACCGATATCGCTGATCGGACTCATCGGAATCTCGATCAATCCAGTGGGATAGACATACGGCTGGGCTGCCTGTTGGGCTTGAACGATATTGTCGTAGGCTGCTTGGGAAGGGGCCTGCTGGGTACCATGCAAATCACGGATGTCCGCATGAGACGGATACTTGCAACTGATCCAATCGAAGCCAAGAGCCTGCAATAGCCGTTGCAAATCTTCGCGCCCATCGAGGGCGGTGACAAAACCTCCAGGGGTGCGGAAGCCGTTGACCTTTACACCAACCCGCTTTTTCACCGCTGTACTGGTCAGCTCGATATTGTCACGAATCACTTCCATCACATTACGGTCGCGAAGCAGCCACGGCGCTCGGCGGAACCGGTATTGCAATTCTTTCAAGTCCTTCGCCAGTAGATAGACATGATCGTAGGTATGGTTGCCAATGGGATGCCCTGCGCTGGCAATCTGTTTTAGCCAGTCGACATTTTCCTGCTCGAATACCTGACCGACAACAAAGGTGTGGATTACGCCACCTCGGTCTTTGACCCGTTGGCATGCGCGAACTGTATAGTCCTTAGCAGCCTGATTCAGGTTGCCCTTTTCGTAATCCCAATGGGTATCTTGCCAACGGGGAAAATTGCGCGCCATTTCCAGATCGAGAGTGATGGCAATCTGGGCTTTCCCATTGGGGGAGGGCGAGGCATCTGCCGGCGCCGTAGCCCACGTCGCAGGACTGGTGGTGAGTGTGGCCGAAGCGGCAGTTGCCGCCTGCAGGAACTGTCGCCGGGTCGATGGAGGCAGATTCTGAATCATAGGGTTGGGTTTCACTAAGTCAAGCCAAGTATCCGGCGGGCGTTATCTCTGGATATCTTATCGCGTGTTTTGTTGGTCACTTGAATTTTTTCGAACAGGCTAAATTGTGGAAATTCAACCTGCTTCAAATCGTAGTAGTCGGTGCCAAACAGCAGTCGGTCGGCGCGGCGTTCGAGAAATTCTTTGCCGAAGGGACGATCACGGAGCAGCGCATGGGCGCCGCTGGAGGAGAGATCTCCATAGAGGTTATCGAACCGATCCATGAGTTGGTCGATTGCACCTCCCGGGGCAACGGGCCCTTTTGGGTATCCCACGTGCAGGTCACGCTGGCTTAATCCTCCGGCAATCGAGGCCCACCAGCCCTTGCCGTGGCCAATGACCGTAAGCTTGGGAAAGGCCTCCAGTACCTTGGCCAGGCCGGGTAAGCCAGGCCGATCGATGTTGGCCTGATTGTCCAAGTGCAGCAGCAGGGGCAATCCCAATTCACTGCAAGCTTCATAGAGTCGCATATTCAATGGATCGTCTACCGGCAAACGCGGCTTATGTTCGCCAAAACCGCGCGTTCCCGCATCCCGGTAACGAGTCAGCATGTCGACCACTTGCCGCTGGTCAGTCAAGTGGGTCGCCAGTTGTCGCGGATCGATGGCAACAAACGGGATCAGCCGATCGCGATAAGGGGCCGTTTCACGCAGCACATACTCGGTGGTGACCGGATACCAGAAGGCTTCCGGCGAAACCAGGGGCAGAACCGCAACCTGCGCAATCTGCTGCGCATCCATCCAGTGCAGCAGCGCCCGCGCGGTAAGCGGACCACGTCCCTCGCCAAACCACTCTTGAGTCAGATGCACATGGATATCGAAATAGCCAGTACCCGGTGACACGGGAGATTCTGTACCAGGTTCCCCCCATATGCACCGCCCAGAAATCGCAGAACCGACTGTAGCGCCAAGTGAGGCAGCAATAAACTTTCGACGATCGGGATAAGTTTGATGGTAAGCCATATTGATACCTGACTGACACTCAACACTCAACACTCAACTCACACCACCGCGACTGCTTCAATTTCCAGTTCCAGTCCGGGGATCGCCAATTCCGGCGTGCCAACTGCGGTCGAAGCGGGATAAGGTTTTACCAGATAATCTTGCCGCACCTTTCGGAAGATCGGCAGATCCCGCAGCATATGAACCCAGTAGGAACGAATGATGACCACATTGGCAAAGGTAGCACCGCCAGCTTCCAGCAGCAAGCCAATACGATCGAAGGTTTGACGGATTTGAGTCTCCATATCTGCGTTCAGATCTTTGGGTCCTTGTCCGGAGATATACAGAGTTTGCTGTCCACTGGCGAGAATGGCGGGTGAATATCCCACATCAGCCGACGGCGCGCCGGCGGGCCGCAGACCAGTTCGCAGCGCTGATGACGGATCGGCTGCAAGCACAGCCCCATGCGCAGAGCGGAGTGGCGTAACCAGCGCCGACCCAGCGACCCCGGCCAGCCCAGCGACTCCGGCCAACCCAGTGCCCATCAACTTACGTCGATCGGATTGGACTTCGTTGCGATGTGGTTGGTTCATTTCATGTTCCTTAAATCGAAAGATAAATTTTCCATCCGGTTCGCACTGCCAATGCCAGGACCACCACAGCGCCGGTACCGGTCAGTGCGAGCATCCAGGTGGGCGTTTGTGGGCGACCTTCGTGGCCCGCTTTCCAGGCCAAATACCACAATGTTAGAGCCAGCACAGGCCCACCCAACACAGTAGCCGCTTGGGCAAAGATGATCAGGGGCACGCGTCCCTGGGCATCGGTGGCCATGGCGATTGCCATGCCGATCAGTAATACGGCCACGGTGAATAGTTTGGTCCAGTTCGAGTCGAGTTTTGGATTGCAGCCCAAACCGTCAGCCAAGAGCGTGCCACCAATCAGGGAGTTGACCAAAAAGGAACTGAAAGCTCCGGCAAAAATGCCGACGCAAAACAGCCACTTGGCGGCAGAGCCAAACAACGGTTCAAGCTGGCTCGCCACATCCGTCGCGCTGCGTAGTTCCGATGGGGCGATGTTGCCATAGAGGACAGCAGCCGAGGTGGCCATGATCATCAAGGAGATGCCTACCAACACACTGATACCCACCAGTGAATCGGTGTAACCTTGATGCAAGTTTCGATTGGTCCAGCCTTTCTCTTTGACCAGGTAGGCCTGGTAGAACGCACCGGCAATAGAGAAGGTGGTCGCAACCAAGCCTTGGACGGCTAACCAGGGATCGACGACTCGTGGGGCAGCCTCCACCGCAGTTTGACCCGCATCGACCGTATCCAGTTGTGGCAGAAACCCACCGGAGAGTTCTGGCGGCAAGCTGGGCAGAAAGCCTTGCCGTAAGCTGAGTAGTGAAGGCCTGGCCATGATCAGGTTGGCGGCAAAGCCGAGCAACATCAGTCCCACCAGCCACACCATCAGTTTTTCGATTGGTTGATACAACCGCCGAAAACCGAACAGGCAGGCAATGATCGCCAGGTTGAGCCCAAGCAGCACCCAGGGTTGCCAGTGGACGTCGGTATTGATGAGGGGTTCCAAGGACATCAATACGCCCAAGTTGTTGCTAAATTGGAAGCAGGCGGCGATCGCAAAGACACACAACCCCACCACCACTGCAAGTGGCCGCCCCAACCGGCGGGCAATTTCTGTGCAGGGTGAATCTTCAAATACCACACCCACTCGGGCCGCAGTCGCCACCGCGGCCAGCATCAACAGTCCGGCGGCTAGCAAGATCCAAACCATTTGGTAACCAAACTGGCAGCCCACTTTGGAACTGGTGAGAATACTTCCGGGCCCTAAGACGACGCAGGCCACGATAAGAGCCGGACCGATGGAGCGAAGAATACCACGATGTGTGTTGGTATCGACGGTTGATTCAATTTCTGGAGGTTGGGCTTCTACGGTCACGATATTTCCCCAAAAAAAAGGAACCGCCAATAGACGCTAATAAACGCTAATCATTCCAGCAACCGAATCCACGAAACTTGTGTGATCAGTTGGTTGAGTGAGGCAAAGGAAATGTGTGCGTTGGTAGTATAGCGGGGTGTGGCATTGGTGGGAAAGGTAGCAAAGGTTGCATCGCCCACCAGGAATACATTGAAGTCTTGCGACAGATTTTGGTAACCGGCGGGGGTGCTGCAGAAACACATATCGGTCGCATAGCCAACCATGAGGACGTGGCGCACGTTCTGCTGTTTTAAAAAATCTCTGAGTGGCGCGTACCCGTTCTGGTCGTAGTAGACCACGTCCTCCGGGTCCATGGTGACATCGCTGCTAACCGGAATGGGGAGATCCCAAAATCCCCGGTTGTCGTATTTGGCGCTGGCATCTAATCCTGGAAACTGCTTGAAATAGTCGCGTACAGGTTGATTTTTTGATAGCTGAAGCGTACCGGGCAGAGATTCCCCGTGATAATCAAAACGGTGAAGAATTTCATGCAGTTCTTGTTTTCCTGTGGCTCGCTCCTGGTCGGTGGGGCGATGGCGAATCGAGCGATAAAGTTTTTTGTGGATTGGGTGCTCCGCGCCGCGGAGGCTGTAAAGAACCACTCCGACATGCGGCCGCAGCCGCTGCAGTAGTGGATCGATGACCTCGCGCGTATGTCGTCCGGCGAGATGGTTTTTCTCGGGCGTACAAAAATCGGCAACTCCAGCCGGTTCCGGTGTCTGCCAGCCCTGGCCGTCGTCGATGCCCCATGGGTGAACCATGATCACCGCAGTTTGAGCGGCACGTAACCGGTTGGGCATCTCGATGATACCGCGGGCGTTGTAGGAAAAACGCCGGGCCCGGACCGACAAGTCGGCCTTCGGGTCGTCTACCAGACGAGGAGCTTTGAACCGATTCCGTTCGATGATGGGTTGGACATATTCAGGGTGGTCATTCAAGAGCGGTTGCGGGTTTTGGATAGGGCTTAACGTATTCTGGTAGCTTTTGGGGACGCCTTGCTGGCCGCAACAGATTGGCATTGAAGCCAGTAGAGCCAGTACTCCATACGACCAGCGACTCGAGCGACAGAGGGCAAGTAAATCATTGCCCATCATACTGTTTCTCACTCAGAATTAGGGGTGGTCACGATTACTTTCAGTTGCCCGTCGGCCGGTTTTACGGTGATGGTTGGATAGGTAAAGGGATGGGGGTCGGCATACTGCATGCCCCCGTAGTGGGCCTTAGCATCTGTCCGTCCTGAAGGCTGAATCGAAACAATTGTCCCTTCCACCACTTGCAGTTTAGTCCCATCCGGCCAGCAGAGTTGGTTCTCGGTACGCACGGCAGTACCGGTGTACCACCAAGTGAGAGGGCGATCGACGTTGCGCCGGATGGTCAATCGGTGCGGTCGATTGAGTTGGATCCACTGTTCCGCCAAACCGGCCGTTTTCGGCCCCACACTGCGAATCAAAGCTTGCTGTCCGTCGTCTGCTAACAACATTTCTTGAACGGACGCCGTGGGATGATTGATGTCTTCCACGTCGAGTTGGTCGACCAACACCGGCCGGCCACCCGCATGGACTACCAGTCCTCCCTTCTTCATGCCTACGGCAATGTCACCAGGTTGGTAGGATGCTCTCATGTAGGCTTCGTCAACTTCGGGTTCGGGAAACTGAAAGGAACGTGGCAGTTCTGCTTCCACACGAGGTTCGATTTTCACATCGTACCAAAGGTAAGCGTAGAGGCCAAAACAAAAAGTAATTCTTCTCGGTGGTGGGGGGTGATATAGCGGGTCCTCTGCAACGATCCGAGCGACTGGTCCCAGAGTGTCAAATACTGATAGATGGGTCGCTGCTGTTGCCGCGCCAGATAGACCAGCACCGGTGACCAGTAGTTGATTTGTCCATACGATGGGCCGAATAAGATCGAACGGTTGTCTTCGTTAAATTGCAGGTTGGCAAGTTGCCCTCCAGCGATCGCGACCAACGCCATCTGTCCAGGCAAGGCGTGAGAAAACTCTGTCCACAGATCCCGCTCCGTGACTCGTCGCAGGGCTTCTATAAAAAAGATGCGATACTGGAGAGTGGAGGCACAAAAGTTGGACGACTGTTCATTGGTGCCACTGGGAGTCAGCGCGTGAGTCAACAGATAGTCGGTATGTTTTTCAATTGCCACTTCGAGCCAGGCCTGGGCTTCGGGGATCTCACCCAGTAATGCCAAGGCGATCACACCCATGGGAGCCGCATCGGCACTGCCGTGATACTTGTTGTAGCCTTCCCCCGCAGTCGATATTTCTTGGAAAAATGTGTGGTAGGCACTGCCGACCTGCTGCAACGTAGTACGAATCTCCGCCCGCTCCGCTTCACTCAAATGCTGGTACAACACGTCGTAGCTAATGGCCAGCGCCTTCATGATTCGCAACACGGCGTACGCCTTGCTGGCGTCTGGATGATTATCGGCTTCGTGCCGCCAAACGCGGGCAGCGGCAAGAGTCCACTTGCGCGCGGCTTCCAGGAGCGGGTCGTCTTCAGGGTGGGATAGGGCCGAGGTCAGGGCCAGGTGTTCGACGATGGCCATGTCGTGCATGGCCCCATAGAAGCGATTGTAAAGGTTTTCATATTGCGGATCATCAGTCAGGGTTGCAGTCCACTCGGTGCGCGGTGATTGGAGCACGCACCATTGGGCCGAAGTGACCACGTTTTGCCAGATTTGACCGGGGATTATTTTCTCGCGTTTGGCGCGGAGTTCCGGCAATTCGTTTGTTGTAAAATAGAGTCTGGGGTGCTGGCCTTGCAGGGATGGCCGTAGGGTAGTTTCTCCCATAGATTCCAAACTGCCGATGCTCATTCCGGTCATCATCAGCAGTAGGGTAACCTGTGCCTTTGTGAACAGAAGTGGTCGGTAGGTGGCAGGAAAGATCTGACTAATGGGAATCATGAGGGCCATTTGCCTATGAAAAGTTGCTGCCAAAAAATACCTTGGGAAGGTTTAACCCGAATGTTTATGAAATATCCAGGCTAGCCAGAACAGAGTGGGTCACACATGCCGTCGCTCCGCAACTCAAAACGATTTTGCGCCAGATTCCTGAGACTGAAGTCCCAGGCTATCACATGCCACCGCTCTGTGGTTAAAAATAATGCGACAATAGGTACCACAAACCTGAGTCGCGGAGCGACGGCATGTGTTTTTCTTTGTTTCCTCTGTTACCTTCTATGAAATTTATGAGCCGCTTTCCACCATCTGCTGAAACTGTTCTTCACTGAGGATGGTGACGCCCAACTGTTCGGCTTTGGATCGCTTGCTGCCTGCCTGTTCACCGGCGACCAGGTAATCGGTTGACTTGGAAATGCTGCTGGTGGCGCGGCCACCTAGCTCTTCGACCAGTGCGTGAATTTGTTCACGCGTGTATTTTTGTAGCTTGCCGGTGACGACAATTTTTTTGCCGCTTAGGGGTAAATCATTGGTGGAGACATCAGCTTCTATTGTAACTTGTCGCGGTGCCGTGAGATCGACACCCGCTTCTTCTAAGCGGTCGACCGTACGGCGTCCATGCTCGCTGGCAAGGAATTCGTGCACACTGCGGGCGATGATTGGTCCCATTTCGTCGATTTCGCTCAGGCCCTCGATGGGGGTCTGTTGCAGTTTTCCCATCGAGCCGAATTGATCCGCCAGGATGCTGGCGACGCGTGTGCCCACATGGCGGATTGGGAGTCCATTTAAGAGTCTGGCCAATCCTCGCGATTTACTCTCTTCGATTGCGGTCAGCAGATTTTCCGCCGATTTTTTCCCCATCCGTTCCAGGGTGAGCAACTGGGCTTCGTTCAGGTGGTAGAGATCGGCAAAATCATGCACCAGACCGGCGCCCACGAGTTGATGGACCAGCTTCTCCCCCAGGCCTTCAATATCCATGGCAGAACGACTGGCAAAGTACTGTAAGCGTTCTCGGAGCTGCGCTGGACATTCAGGATTGGGGCAGCGGATGGCTACACCTCCCTGGTCTTGCTCTAATGGTGTCTGACATTCGGGGCAATCGGTGGGGAAGAGAAAGGGTGGGACATCCGGCGACCGATGGTGTTTTTCTACGCGGACAATGTGAGGGATGATCTTGCCCGCTTTTTCCACCACCACCTGGTCACCCAAACGAACATCCTTGCGTGCAATTTCATCGGCGTTGTGCAGACTGGCTCGGCTGACAATGGTGCCCGCTAATTCAACCGGTTCGAGTTCCGCCACTGGGGTAATGGTGCCGGTCTTGCCGACCTGGACTCGGATTTCACGGAGCCGGGTGACTGCTTCGTATTTTTCGAATTTGTAGGCAATCAACCAGCGTGGACTTTTACTGGTGGCGCCCAAACGTGCGCGTTGGTCAAATCGGTTGACTTTCAACACCAGCCCATCAACTTCGAAATCGAGTTCGTGCAGGCGTTCGATGAGACTTTCGCAATGACTGAGAGCATCCGTAAAACTGGCAAAGCACTCGATTTGGGGCGTAGCGGGGAGACCCCATCGAGTTAACTGGTTCAAAAATTCGACATGGTTCCTGGAATCCAGGCCATCTGCGTCGCCCACACCATGGCAAAAAATGCGCAAACGGCGTTGTGCGCATTGGCGTGGATCGAGTAGTCGGATACTGCCAGCGGTGACATTGCGGGTGTTGGCATAGGGTAGTTCGTTGTCTGCTTCGCGCCGCTGATTCAGTAAGACCAAATCGGAATTGGTCATATAGATTTCGCCACGCACTTCCAGGCGGCGTGGCAGTGACGGACCGCTCAGGCGGAGGGGGACTCCCAGAACCGTGCGGACGTTGTGAGTGATATCGTCTCCGCTTCGGCCGTCGCCCCGAGTGGTCCCACGCACCAGCAGACCATCTTCATAAGTCAGCGACACGGCTACGCCATCGATCTTCAGCTCCACCACCCACTCGATCGGCTCGTTCGGCAACAGGGTCGCAATGCGATCTCCGTAACGGTTTAATTCATCCAGACTGTAGCTGTTGTCAATTGACAACATCGGTAGGCCGTGCTGGATCGATGTTAAATGATCCACGGGTTGGTCACCCACGCGCATGGTTGGGCTGTCGGCGGTAACCAGATTGGGGTGGGCCTCTTCGAGCTGCTGTAGGTGAGCTAGTAATTGATCGTACTGGAGATCACTGATCGTCGGTGCAGCTTCGACGTAGTAGCGCCGATCATGTTCACGGATATCAACCCGTAAGGCAAGAATTTCCTGTTCAGGGCTCATTGAGAGTTGAGAGTTGAGAGTTGAGAGTTGAGAGTTGAGAGTTGCAACTTAATTTACTGCCTCTTGTCCACTTTTTTTCGCCCTTCCCAAAACCCCTCGGTTCCCATGGCGGCAAGGCAGAGTACGCCCAGTACGGCCAATTCAGTTAGCACGGCGGTGGTGCCATAGGCTCGCATCCACGCCCATAGTGGGTGGTCATGGTGACGGGCAATATCCGCCGGGCTGCCGTGTAGCGATTGGAAAGCCATGAACCCATAGGCGAACACCGTAATGACAAACAGGATACCAGCCACTACAAGCAGGGCATAAAACGGATTGCGATAAGGACGACGTGCCATGGGTATTGCTTAATTGCCTCTGGACTCCCAATTCTGGACATTCAACACTCAACACTACCTGATATCGATCCAATACGGCATCATCACGAGTACCGGTTCGCGAATTACCTGAACCATTCCCATGGCATGCTGCAGTTTGGTACCCATCTCGGGTAGGAGTTGGGTGAGCCCTTTCAAGACCAGTTGTACTTCGCGCTGTTCATCTATATCAGCACCAAAGAGTGCTTCTAGAGGGTTTCCAGGCTTTGGCATTATTTTGAGTTTTACCTTTTCGTCTGCCTCCAGGCCTGCCAGTTGTTTAGCGATACGGATGGCATCTTGGAGTGTGCCCAGTTCATCCACCAGACCGTGTCGCAAGGCGACGCGTCCCGTGTAGACCTGCCCTCCAGCCAACTCTTGCAATCGCGCCAAGGGTAGTTTTCGGCCGGCAGCCGCCTTGGTGGTGAACTGCTGATAGATGTCTTGCATCAAGTGGCTAAGCGCTGCCCGTTGACTATCACTAAATTTGCTCGTTTCTGAGAAGATCCCCCCATTTTTTCCACGTCGAATCACCTCGGTACCAAAACCAATTTTTTCTTGCAATCCACGAAACGCCACTTTGCCACCGACTACTCCAATCGATCCGGTGATCGTGCCTGGTTCCGCTACAATTCGGTCGGCCCCCATGGAAATGTAGTAACCGCCACTGGCAGCCACATCGCCCATGCTGGCAACGATGGGCTTGTCGATGGTTTTTGTGACACGCCAGATCAGATCACTTGCCAGGGCTGATCCACCTGGGCTATTGACTCGCAACACGATGGCTTTGACACGTTCGTCCTTGGCCGCTTCTTGCAGAGCTTGGACGATGGTCGTGGATCCCATCGAGGCATCTCCAAAGGGACTACTCTGACTCTTCCCTGAAGTGATGGGACCGATTGCGTAAACCAGCCCAATTTTTGGTCCCCGCTGCTGACCATTGCTGCCGCCCGCGCCGAGCATTGCCTGAAACAGCTTCATCATCCCCATCGGACCAGAAAAATCGGTATCCACCTTTTTCTTTGCATAGTTCATGACGTAGACCAATTTCTCGGTCTCATACTGTGTCCCTAATTGCTCACGAAAGGCGCCTGGATAGAGGACCCGGTCGATCAATCCGGACTGCTGTGCCTGTCCGGTGGTAAACAGTCCTTTGTCGATTGCTTGAGTCACCTCCTCGATGCGGAGTTGCCGATTGTGTGCGATGGTGGTAAGCATCTGGTCGTAGAGATCGTCGACCAGCGCTGTCATGTTTTTGCGTACCGGCTCGCTCATACTGCTGCGTGAGAGAGTTTCCGCAGCTCCCTTGTAATCGCCAACTTTGATGATATCTGCTTCGATGCCCAGTTTGGTCAGTAGATCTTTGAGATAGATAAACTGCATTTCCACACCCGTGATGACTACCATGCCTGCTTCAGGCATGACAATTTCGTCACAGGCTGTGGCAAGTAGATATTGAGTACCTGTGGCGGATTCCAGGTAGGCGTGGACTTTTTTGCCTGCCTCACGAACGCGCGCCACTGCAGCGCTGAGTTCATTCAATTTGCCTCGACTCAATGCGGCCACACGAATGTCGAGAATCAGGCCAGCGATCGAGTCATCCTTGGCAACTTGATCGATGCGTGAGATGGTTTTACGCAGGTCAACGCCCAAATCACCAAACAGGGACATAATGCCGGCAGATTCGGGCAATTGCCCTTCAATGACAATGTAGGCCAGGCGAATTTTTTTAGGTTTGTCTTTTTTTGCGCTGGCCGGTTCAGAGCTAGCCTGATTGGCCGGTTCGGCTGCCACTGATTTGTCATCTGCCAGCAGTGAACTGGATGAGAGGAAATTTAAGGCCAGAATTCCAATGACTAGGATCTGTGTGTTGAATACTCGAGACATGATTTGGTTTTTCCCAACAGGTAGAGGGTGTGTGTCACAGCGGCTAATGCTTCGTCAAATTTATCTTTTGGGGTCGACGCACACATAAACTCTGCCCCTGGCAAGTACTTGCTGCTGCGGCAACCCCAAAAGTTAAGTTTGACCAGACGTTAGGTCGAACAAATTCAAGTTCTCCGCAGTATAGCCGATTTTAACGGGATGAGGGAGAGTTGTAATAAGCCTACTTCGTGGCTATTGCGGTAAGTAAGCCACAACCAGAAAGTCGGGCTTTAGCCGACTGTCGGCGAACCCTCCGCCTTCAGGCGGTGGTCTTCAGTTGAAGTCTGATGTCGCTTTGATTGTAGCCTGCTGCCGCCCCTGCGGGGCTGGAGATTCTTTTCCGTGGGCTCACGCCCACGGCTATACAATGCCGCCGCTGCGCGGCTACTAAGCTACCTTTCTTAAATACGAAATACGTATCCGCATGATTGGTGGAGATCTCTATGCTAGCAGTCTCTTGCCTCCTCAGATTTCTGCGGGAAAAGAGGGTTCGAAATATTGAAGTTCGGGCTGGTTCTCTAAACGGCCGTTTGCTACGCTCCCGCACCAAGTGACGTAATTGAAATCCGTTGAGACCCATATTTTAGCCCAGAAATTTAATGGTCCGATCACAATTAGCGCAAACCGTTCGAATCTCCAAACTCCTCCTGTTGGGGGTGCCAGTCCTGATTTCTGGCTGGCTTTTCCTCACCCCGAGTGTTGCCAAGGAACCACTGTGGCAGCAACTGGCTTTTCGGAAACGGGTGGAAGCCGATCCTAATGCAAATTATAACCTGACCAAACAGCATGGCCCTTGGTTGATCATGGCCGCTTCGTTTTCGGGTCAGGAAGGTCAGACGCAAGCACTCGATTTGGTGCTGGAAATGCGTCGTCGATATAGCATTCCCGCTTACTACTATCGCATGGCATTCAAACAGGACGACTTAAACCCGGGCCGTGGCATCGATCAGTATGGCGGCACCATCAAACGGCGTTTTCAGCGCGGTAGACAAGTCGTCGAGCATGCGGTACTGATCGGCGAATTCCCCACGATCGACGATCCGGAAGGCCAAAAACTGTTGACGCGTGTCAAAACATTGGAACCCAATAGTCTGGAATCAACGGCCGAGGATGGGACATCTCAAAGTCTGTCCACGGTTCGTCGGTATCATGATCAGCTAAAGAAACAGCTCGGTTATTCGAGCAACCATGGGTCAATGGGCCACGCTTTCTTTACTCGCAATCCGATGTTGCCACGCGAATATTTTGTGCCCCAAGGGGTGGACCAGGATGTTGCCAAATGGAATAAAGGTCTGGAATATTCCTTGCTGAAATGTCCAGGGAAATTCTCGATGAAGGTCGCCACTTTTCGTGGACGGTCGACGATTAAACAGGTCAGCGACAATGACACAAAGAAGAAAGTGCGTAAGGCTGCCGATGATGATCCCTTGGTAATTGCAGCACGTAAAGCACACTTGCTGACCATTGCCTTGCGTGAAAAGGGTTGGGAAGCCTATGAATTCCACGATCGCCATGAGAGTTATGTGACGGTGGGTTCTTTTGAGGAAGGTCGACAAGTGGCGACAGGAAAGATTGTTTTATCAGATCGTGAAGCCAAAATTATCTTTAATACCTTTGGCGCACACTCTCCGGAGAACGTGTTTAATCGGCCTGCGCCGCAAGACAAAATGCTCGAACGGCAACAAAAGCAACGATTTGGTAGCCTGCTGTCGGGTGGGTTAGGGAATGTGGCTGAAGGGTTCCATCCCAAGCGATTTGTTGGCATGCCTTTTGATATTGTTCCTGAAGCGGTAGAAGCTCCAAAGCTTACCGTAAGCTCGTCTTATGTGCGGTCCTTCCGTTTCGGGGCCAGGTGAACGAATGTCTGGTCAAGCCGAAAAGATAAGTTTGACGAAGGACTAGGCAATGCGCCCTTTTGAATTGATCATTGGCACCGGCAATCGAGCCAAGGGACTCGAGTTGGCCGAATTGCTGGAGCCACGGGGATTCCAGGTGCAGACCCTACTCGATCTGACGGCTGTGTATGATTGCAAGCCTTTGGAGATTGTCGAGGATGGAGAGTCCTTTGCAGCCAATTCTCAGAAAAAGGCGATCGAACAGGCAAGGCATTTGGGCCATTGGGTGCTGGCGGACGATAGTGGAATCGAAGTCGATGCGCTCCAGGGTGCCCCTGGAATCTACTCTGCCCGTTATGCTGGCTTGAATTCGACCGACCTTGAAAACAATACGAAACTACTGACCGAATTGGGCGACTTGCCCGAGACGAGCCGCACTGCCCGCTACGTGTGCCATGTCGCAGTAGCCGATCCAAACGGGCAAATTCGCGCGGAAAGCGAAGCAATTTGTTGTGGCACCATTGGATCCGAACCGGTGGGCACGAACGGTTTTGGTTATGATCCACTCTTCGTGATCCGCGAGTATCATCGCACCTTTGGTGAACTGGGGCCCGCAGTCAAACGGGCCATCAGCCATCGGGCGCGGGCCTTGCGAGCTATCGTACCCAAGTTGGTCGCCCTGGCCGCCAGTGGCGAGTGGGAGTGACTGAGGGACTGCTCTTAGGGACAGCCGATTGTGACTTGTCTGTAAATGTTCAATTAGTGAGCATGGTGTGCGAATGGTTATAATGCAGTGGTGCAGAGGACGCTGAGAATCGCAGAGAAAAGTATTTATATTAACTCCGCGTACTCTGCGCCTCTTGTATGTTGAATAGTTTCTTTTCCTTCAGTTCAGTATGGCTGTTTAGCTTGGCTCTCTCGAACGTTCGACTCCAATCGGATCTCGGTCCCAGCGGGAGAGGATAACAGCGTGACCTCAGGGGAGCTGTCAAACAATTCAGAAAATTGCGACACCGCTTGCCAGGGGTTCTTCTCATACGCTTCAGCAAACTCTCGTGTCGTATCGCCAGCATGCAACAATTGGTCGATTGCCGTTAAGTTGCGAAAATCCTGACTCAATTGCGGGTCACTGGCAAGAAGCCCTTCAATGGCTACACGTTGCGGATGGTTGCCTACGACTTCCACGGATGCATCATCCGGATTTACCCGTAGCCGCACTTTCAGGCCCTCTGTGATTCCAACCGCTGCGAGCACTTGCTGCAGATGTCGTTGAAGATCGTCACGCAGCACATCAGCTTGCCTGCGTACGTCGGCCAAATCGATCCCGGTTTCACCCGGTTTTTGAGGTTGGCCGGTGAGGAGTTCCCCCAGCAGGGTTCGATGTGGATTATGAGTTGCTCCGAAATCATGGAGCTTTGAGTTGTCAAAGCTTGCATTGGCAATTTCCAGGGATCTTTCCTCCTCTGAGAATTGACCCAATGCTGCCTCCAGCACGTTGGCAAATGGGCTTACCACGGTTTCGACTGTGCGCGCAAGTGTGCCTGTGGCCGACAGAGCGGCAGGGAGCGTCAAACCGGTTAAAAATGGATTCACCGCCAGATCCTTTTGCATCCTATAAAGTGGCAACCCGTAAAGTGGCAACCCGAGATCCTAAGGTGATATCGACCTGAAGTGAGTGATAAATTGAAGAAACTGAGTAAAGTATCCGGTCAAGCCAACGCTACTTTGCTAGCTTGCTAGCCCGTATATTCCATGGATCGCACAGTATTCGTTGTAAGTCCTTTCATCATAACGAATTGCAATGTGGTCTGGGAAAACAGTGTGTCTTATCAGCCGCCACGCGTTAGCGTCCGGTTTATCAAGTAATGATGCGAATCAGAAGTAACCGGGAGCTAACTAACGCTCGGCGGCTGATGAAATATGCGGGCTAGCTCTTCCACTGGAGGATTGATGCCCAGAAATTCAGCGAGCTGGCCCATGGGAACGTAAAGAATAACTCAGGTAGCTGGCAACGGCCTGCTGCTTCGCCAGCAGTAGCTTTTTCTCCATCCGATGCTGTGTGACTGCATTTTGCCAACTGCGAGCGAAGGGGCCGGACCATTTGGATGCTCGGGTAACGGTCAGATGCTGGGCGGCCTGTCGATACAGGTCGACTCCCGAATGATGCCAGCGTAAAGCCTGCGCTGCGTAGGATAATACCCTTTCATCGACCTTGAGCGGCTGGCCCAGATTGGTGATTGCATCCATGGCCTGCTGATGCCTTTGTTGTTGATAACTCAAGTACTCATACAACTGTCCCTTGCGGTTCGGTTGCCGAGCTGTTGGCTTCTGCTGCGTGGCTTGAAGTAACTTGGCCCAATACTGTCGTGTCGGTTTTGGTTCCGGCTTATTCGGGTTTTGAGTTGGCGACTCCGCACTGATGGGAGTATTTTCTGTATTATTGTGATCCGTAGATTGCCCAATTTGTCTGAAATCATTCTCATTCGACTGTGATCTGGAATCGTCCGAGGTGACACTTAACCTCGGCGGTTCAATCAGCTCCGATTTTATCAGCAATTCCTGGGTAGTCGTTTTAACATCGATTCCCAGGTAAAAGACTCCCGATAGAAGTCCACCGGCAATCGCAGCCAGGCCCCCCACAAATTCTAAAAGGGACAACCCTCGAAGGGCATGTGCGCGGAAAATTATTAGGCCACCACGGTTGGCAATGGGGCGCGGCATCGCAAATCCCTGCATTAAAACGACTCTCTGGAAAAGGCAAAACAGTTGCCTGAGATGACATGCAAGTTTAGCTTTGGAAAGAGTCCGCAACCGACGAACTAGGCCAATTTATCCATCACAATCTCATGAAGCGGTATCAGAAACGATCCGCTGGTAACGATTGTTGGGTCTATAGAGGCAGATCAGCTGGCCCACGATTTTGCCGTGCAACATCATAAATCACACATCTGCATTTACCCCGTCTGTTCATTTAGCTTGTCGGGCTGTTCGTCGACGGTCTGCTTCACGCAGTTGAATCTTGCGCATTCGAATGAAATGGGGAGTTATTTCCACCAACTCGTCATCTTCGATGTACTCCAGACAACTTTCCAAAGACATATCGCGCACGGGACGTACCTGGCTACTGTCATCTTTGCCCGCAGCTCGAACATTGGTGAGTTTTTTACCACGTACCACGTTAACGACCAGATCCCCCGAACGGCAATGTTCCCCGACAATCTGCCCTTCGTAGACCGAATCTCCAGGGCGAATGAAAAATATGCCGCGGTCGAATAGAGCATCCAGCGAATAGGCAGTTGCCTGACCCGTTTCATTGGCAATCAAGACGCCCGCGTTACGTCGGGGTATTTCACCGCGACTCGGTTCATAACGTAAAAAGTTATGATGGATGATAGCGCGGCCTTGCGTGGCATTGAGCATCCGACTTCGCAATCCCATCAGCGAGCGTGCTGGCAAAGTGAATTCCATATGAACATAACCACTGCTGGTGGACCGACGACCAACTTTCACCACCGTGGCGCGACGATCACCTAGCAGGGACATGACCGTTCCCTCGCACTCATCAGGGCATTCTACGGACAACTGCTCAATAGGTTCTTGTTGTTTGCCATCAACTTGTCGATAAATCACTTGCGGCTTGCCAACACACAGTTCGAAACCTTCACGCCGCATATTCTCAATCAGTATGCCTAAATGCATCAAGCCACGGCCAGAAACACGAAATTGTTCTTGAGTATTTCCGGTCGATACGCGCAGTGCAACATTGCTGCGAAGCTCCCGTTCTAAGCGTTCATTTAGTTGACGGCTGGTGAGAAATTTTCCATCGCGGCCCACAAAAGGACCATCATTGACACGAAACATCATGTGCAAGGTTGGCAGATCCACCGACACGAAAGGTAGTGCAACCGGGTTATCGATGGCGGCGATCGTATCTCCGATGTCAATCGGATCCAGGCCCACCACCGCACACAGATCGCCGGCAGACATTTCATCGACTTCCACTCGGTCAAGTCCTTCGAATGACAACAGTTGACGGATCTGTTGCTGCGTAATGACTCCATCTCTATTGATGACCGCCACTCGTTGGCGTTTGCTCAATCGACCTGTGGCGATACGGCCAATGGCGATTCTGCCGACATAGTCGGAATAATCCAGTGTGGTCACTTGCATTTGCAGCGGCGCATCCAAATCGCTTTCGGGAGGTGCTGGAATATGTTTCACGATGGCGTTCAGCAGGGGCACTAATGACCCTGATTCACTCTGATCAACACTCTCTTCCCAATGATCGCTGGCCCAACCTTGTTTTGCTGATGCAAACAACACCGGAAACTCCAATGCCTCATCGGGAGCATCCAGGTCTACGAGTAAATCGAAAACTTCATCGACCACGGCTGAGGGACGTGAATCGGGGCGATCGACCTTATTGACAACCAGGATAGGTCGTAGTCCATGCTCTAACGCTTTTTGCAACACAAAACGTGTTTGTGGCATCGGCCCTTCGTAAGCATCAACCAATAACAGAATTCCGCTTGCCATTCCCAACACGCGTTCCACTTCGCCTCCAAAATCGGCATGTCCTGGAGTGTCAATGAGATTAATACGGTAGGTGATATCGTCAGTGGATAAATATTGCACTGCGCAATTTTTACTGGTGATGGTAATCCCACGTTCGCGCTCCAGATCCTGGGAATCCAGAATCAGCCCATGTTGCCCGCCGGCCAATTTGCTGAGGTGTTCGTCTCGATACATCCCTGATTGGGCAATCAGTTGGTCGACTAAAGTGGTTTTGCCATGATCGACATGGGCAATGATCGCAACATTACGTAGCTGGGCTGTGGCTGTTTGCATGGGAATCGCTAGAACTGCCCAATCGAATACGATTGGGCTTTTGGTGGAAATGGGATTGAGGAATGGAATTCGGAAAGGGTAGGGGAAGGGGGCACTGGATGCGGGTGATGGAGGCTACGATTGTCGACTCACCGGACTCTGCAGCCCCTGGCCATAAATCGGCAGTAAGCGGCATCGGCACCATTGGGGGTTGGAGGGAGCCCCAGATTGTATAAAACTTCTCTGCATCCTCACTAGGGGAAAAAGTTTGCTTAAGCTCTGATTGTGCTGGAAATACGGGCCAGATTAGAGGCCATCCACTGGCTCTCTCTCTTTTTCCAAGAGGCCACTCACCATGAGGCAGAAATAGTGCCGATGGCTAAGGCAGCGGATATCAGCTAGCTTGTTGACCTCCGAGATGCTGCCTATACTCAACTTAGCGCAGATAAAGATCGGTAATTGTTTTACAACTCTGAGAATCGTGGTATTAGAACCTAAGGTGTCGAATTCCCACTCATTGCCTGAGAGTGTTGTCCCGTCTGAGTCCAAGGACGTTGCCCCAATTGGACGTCCCAGGATTCTCTATCTCGGCGGTACTCACGATTCAAGTGTGAATTTGCAGAAACGGTTTGGCGACGAGGTCGTCGTGGTTGAGGTGGGATCGCCGATCAAAGCACTCGCCCGACTAGCACACGAACGGTACGACGCACTCTACGTGGATGCGGATTACTTCTCGCAAGCAGCGGATGTGGGCCGTCTGCTCCAGAATGAGCGCTTGCTACAAGAAATGCCTGACGGGGTCGTATTGCTGGATGATCAAAATACGATACTTTGGGGTAATGGGAGATTAAAAGAGTGGAGCCGTTCGGATCAGGTTGTCGGTCAGAATTTCTATCAAGTCCTAGGTAGCCCGGAAATCCTGGGCCCCGATTTTTGTCCGTTCCATACGGCCCTATTCACTCATCAGCGCAGTACCTCCATCCTGCGATGTGCCGATAATCGTTACTATCGTCTGCACGCTGCCCCTTTGTATTCAGAAGACACCGACAATCTAGAATCTAGCTCAGAAGACTCCAACGCTGAGAAATCTGGCCCAGAAGCCACGGTGAATACGGCGGAAGGTGTATTAGACGAGGCCATAGCAACGAATCCCTCCGTTCACCTTATTGTGACCATCCACGACATCAGCGAAGAGGTAATGCAACAACAGAAACTGGCTGCCATCCATCAGGCCAGTACGGAACTTGCCGATCTGACAACCGAAGAAGTTGCCAATCTGACCGCTTCGGAGCGGATAGAATTACTCAAGGACAATATTTTGCATTGTACGCAAGATATTCTACAACTCTACGTTGTGGAAATTCGCATGCTTGATCAGATCACCGGAGTCCTTGAGACACTCTTGTCGATCGGCATGGAACCCGATGCCGAACAACGCAGGTTATTGTCCGGTTCGGAAGGATATGGCGTTACCGGATTTGTCGCAGCTACGGGCAAAAGCTATCTCTGTGAAAACACGGCCGAAGATCCTCTTTATCTGGAGGGAGCGAAGGGAGCTCGTAGTTCGCTCACGGTTCCATTACTGCTACACGAACAGGTGATTGGCACTCTCAATGTAGAGAGCCCCGAACCGAATGCTTTCACGGAAAGTGATTTGCAGTTTCTGGAGCTGTTTGCACACAATGTGGCCACAGCCCTACATACCTTGGAGCTGCTGGCTGCGGAAAAAGCCAGTACTGCAGCGGCCAGTGTCGAGGCCATTCACAGTGCGGTGGCGAGGCCAGTCGATGAAGTGTTGAACGACGCGGTCAATGTGATGGAAAAATACATTGGTCACGAACCCGAAGTGGTGGAACGATTGCAAAGAATCTTAAAAAATACTCGGGACATTAAACGAGTCATCCAGAAAGTAGGGCAAAAGATGGCTCCTTCGCAAGCCCTGCTCAGTTGCGAGATGGAATCCCGTCCCATCGTGGCAGGCAAACGGATCCTGGTAATTGATATGGACCCCTCCGTCCGTGGTGCCGCTCACGAACTGCTCGAGAGGTACCATTGTGTCGTCGAGACAGCCCATGATGGCAATGAAGCGACCTACATGGTTCGCAATTTGGGAGCGGATGAAAATTATGACGTGATCATTGCAGATACCCGACTGCCAGACATGAATGGATATGAGCTGTTTCTCAAACTTCGTGAGGTGCAGGAACACGTTCCCTTGGTATTGATGTCTGGATTTGGCTATGACCCGGGGCATATACTTCTCAAAGCCCGGCAAGCAGGTGTCAACACGGTACTCTATAAGCCATTTCGGCTTGACCAATTAGTGACGACCATCGAAGAAATGGTGATGGGAAAAGAAGACGCGAATACTGAAACTTGACTCCATGATCCTTTCTTGCATTCTTTCGTTGGCATGCTTTGGGCATGGTTTTTTTTGGGTGGGCTGGGTCAATCGTATCCATACCTGGGCAGGACCACGGTGGATCATTGATTTTATAACCCTCCTGTGTGTGATGGGGTTTGTTGGGATTCCCCTCTTGCTGGCCTATTCGTGGTTTCTGTCGGGCCTGGCTTACCAGCCGATAAATCTAACGGTGTCGGGGATTGCGAGTAGTTCAAGCTGGCAACTGAGTATCTGGCTATCGATCTACCTCAATCTATGTGCGTTGGGTGGGGGAGGGATGATTCTTTGGCGTATGTTTGGCCTACACCAGGCCGATCAGCCGAATACGCTACGAGATCTCGACAAAAAGATGCTCAACTTGGCAACGCGTAGTTCCAGGCCTTTGCCCGTGGGCCTCACTACCCAATGGATGTGCATGGTGCCGATGAATCAAGTATTGAACCTATCGATAGAAAAGAAGCGTATCGCCATACCGCAACTCTCAAAAGATCACGAAGGCCTTACCATTGCTCACATCAGCGACTTGCACATGACTGGGCGAATTGATCGTGATTATTTTCGACTCGTGGCCGAGGAAGTCAATGCACTGAAGCCCGATATTATAGTACTGACCGGAGACATCATTGAAAACGAGGCTTGCTGGTCATGGCTGGCCGATTCGTTGGGACGCATGCAAGCTCGTTTTGGCAAGTACTTTATCCTCGGCAACCACGACCTGTTCGTAGATTCCATGCAGACCCGCGGTAAGCTCACAGAATTAGGCTGGGTCGATATCGGCAGCCGGTCACAATTAGTTGTGTTGCATGGAACGCCGGTTTTGATGGCAGGCAACGAACTTCCTTGGTTCTCACCCGCAGCCGAATTGTCCATTGATGAGCCAGCGGGCTCGGCAGAATCGGAGAAGGCCAACGGCACTCCAGGCCAACTGCAAGATGCGGACCAGTCAGAAGATGCTAACCTGTCAGAAAGGGGCCCACTTCGAATTCTCCTCGCCCATTCTCCCGATCAATTTCCCTGGAGTTGCAAGCGAAATATTGATTTGATTTTAGCCGGCCATACCCACGGAGGCCAGATTTGCTTGCCCCTGCTGGGGCCGGTAGCTTGTCCTAGTATTTATGGAACTCGCTATGCCCAAGGGGTCTTCAAACAAGGGAACACCGTGATGCATGTCACCCGAGGCATCTCGGGTGAAACACCCTTCCGTTGGAATTGTCCCCCTGAGCTGGCTTTGCTGGAGTTGGTGAGAAATCCGGGTTAAATCTTCTCAATCTCCACACAAATTCCACCAGCCCGAATTGCTTTATGCATTCGGGTGAACCACAGCTCTTGTTTCCATTGCAGCCCATATTGTTCACAAAGTCGCATCAACTCTTTTCGGTTGTAGGTGCGACAGCACCAAAGACGGCTAGTGCACGCACCTGAGAAGCTGTCTTCGGTGGTCAACAGAAACAGTCGGCCTCCCGGTTGCAGGACTCGAGCAATCTGCTGCAATCCGGGCCCTGGGTCAGGCAGATGCTCTAGCACGTAGCCACAGGTGACACAGTCGAACGAGCCGTCGGCAAAAGGCAAATGGGCCAGGTCTGCAGTCACAAAGTTGGGAACAGGACTTTTCAATCGGTTTCTCGCCCGATTCAGCATGCGGTGCGAAAGGTCGACACAGGTTAATCTGGTATCGACATCGGAGTACTTCAACAAGTGACCGGCGATTTGACCGGTGCCACTGCCGATATCCAGAATGGAACGAACTCCGCGCAAGTCGAACTTGCGAGATCGAAAAATGCGTTCTCCCAACGGACTATGTAACGAGAGCATGCTGCTCATCGATAGCAGGGCTCCTTTGGGCCCCCCATAGACACGTTGCACTTTACTGCGATATTCATCGCTACTGACCTGGCGAATGAGATCATTTTCAATCAACTTATGCAATACTTTTTGCGTTCGACGTCGTGTTTTTTTACGCCGCCTTTTGGGAGCTTTTGGAACCGTATGCATGGGGCTAAGCTTACCTATACAGTTTGTATTTTGTCAAACTTATCTTTTTGGGTTGACGCACGAATAAACTTTCGCCCTGACAGTACTCATTCATGTCCGTAATCCACCAGCTTTGTTGGTGAGTACGCATCAGGATCTGCCGTTTCGTAGTGAATGGGATAATATAGCTCAAAGGGGTAGCCATTTGTTTACGACCGGTGATGCTTCGCGGAATACTTGGGGAGTTTGGGGGAGTACCCCCCAATGCATCCCTGGATGGAGAGCAACTTAGTCGATTTTCACAACCTTTGCTTAGCTAGTTGGCAGAATCATTCAGTTCGAGGTGAGAAGAGAATAGGTATTCATTTGGCAGCATCCCCCCAAACTCGAGATTCGGTTTGGCCCCTTTTTTAGGGGGCTTCCTAAAGTCACCTGCTTTGCGGGTGGTCGCTAGCTGCTTCGTCTATGAGAACGCGGCCCAAGTGAATTTTTCAACGGGCTGTTAAACATAAACTCGCCGATGGTAGACATGCCATTCTATCATAAGGACCACCAATGCGGCTAGCAGTAACCCCTTCCAAAGATCCTGTCGAATGGGAACCGAGTGAACCTGGGCTGCAATATCTACGTAACCGATAGATATGGAATGAACCACAGGGTAACCAGCCACCTTATCTGTGCTTACTCGTAGTCTGATATCACTTTCACTGGGATCCAACAAATTCACCGCAAATCGGTGCAACCGCTGTTTCCCAGCACGAACTTCATAAATTCCTAGTTCATAGGTTTCGTGAAAGACATATTTCCCATACTGAGGAGGTGGCAAAGTTCGTTGTGTTGCATTGGGAAGTATGACATTTAAATTTTCCAACTTGCGCTGAAAATCTTTTTTTTGTTGTGTCGGAGCCAAATCGGAGTTTTTCTCCCAACTTAAATCCCCATTAGAATGATCGTTGAGCATGCTCCTGAGCATGGCTGGCGGCAAGCCAATGGATGCCCCAGGTTGATGCACCGTGGAATCTTGCCCGATGTCGCCCGAAGCCAGATACTGCACGACATTCAAAAAGAAATTTGGAAAACTATATCGGCGTGGCCAATTCGTATTCACGTTGCGACTTCCTTTCTCATCATGGCCTACAATCTCAAACCCAAGAACGACATCCTCAAATTGATTTCGCGGGGCAATCGCGAGAATTGGCCCTTGCGTGGAGTCGACGAGGACCTTGCCTCCGAGTGGCGGATGAATCATATGAGAGTCGGCAATTTGCACGTTCCCCAATTCAATCAGGTTCAGCAAAGGGTGAGCCCGCTGCCAGTCCACGATATGAGGTGCAAAAGAGAGTTTATCTGACGATTTTTCCTGCCAGGATTGCAATGGTGGAATACGACCAATGGTGAGTGTGTTGCAGGAGGGCATTTGGGAGGGAACACACTGATCGAAAATCATCAAATCGTAGCGGTTTGATTTGGCCAGTCGTTGATATTCGGAGCGCTGTAAAAATTCTACAAGCTGCTTGTCGACCTTGGCCAGGCGGCTCACACGCTCCGTTGCCAAGGCCAGTTCCAGTGGCGGATTCCCAGGTGTGACGAGTAACACTTGCCCTTTCTGAATTGGATTCATTGCAGCGTAAGCTACGTTGTCCAACGCCAGCCGGTCGATAAATAACGGTGGAGTCTCAAGCCGGGCACGCAATATTCCTTCAGCAACCTGTCCCAACGTAAAGGTAAGGCCTGCTCGACCGTTGGCTGCAATTTTCAATTCAGCCGCATCCACTAACTTTCCATTCAGGTTGAGGTCGATGGTGGTCCGTTGTTCTTGATTTGAAAAATTGGCCACCTGCACGAACACCTGACGCTGACCGACATGGGTTTCACTGGGACGGGTACTCAGGCCTACGATTGCCAGGTTGGATGCCTCAGGAGACCCAATGGGTAAAAACTGGGGACGCAAATTTCCCAAGGAAAATCCATCGACCTGGTTGAATCGTCCATCACTGAGAATCAACAATTCCACCGGAGACTGGTCCGTCACGTCGTACTCTTGACCATCTTCTTCGGAAGTAATTCGTGCAGGATTTGCAAAGCCGCTTGCCAACTCGAGTGCCGCGCGCAGGTGAGTCCGGCCGGCGGAGGGCCTGATCTGTTGCAAAGCCCTGCGCAACTTTTTTCGGTTGTTGGTAAATGGCTGCACCACTTGGGTATGCTCGGCAAAGGTAATGATCATCGCAGACATATCGGAAGTCATGTGGTCGATCCTACGAGCCACATGTTCTTTGGCCAGGTCAAGCCGTGACCATGTCGACCCGGCTGCTGGCAACGATGAACCGTCGCGTTCTGCGCTGTTGTCACGCCCTTGAGTGACGTCGGTGGCCGACATGCTTGCCGAATTATCAATCAGAAAAATAAATCGATCCCCCATCAAGGCATTTTCCTGCCAGCCAGGTCGCAGCAATGCCAGTAGAGCCAAGCCAACCACCAGTAGTTGTAGTAGTAATAGCAGATTTTGACGCAATTTCTGCCAGAAACTGTTGACATGCTGGTCTTCGATCAAACGATGCCAAAGATGGGTGCTGGGTACTTCCAGGGGTTGTCGTTTCAATTTGAGGAAATAGAGTCCGATCAGGGCGAGTGGAATCAATCCCATCACAGCCCACTGCCAGGGACTGAGCGTGTTGGTGAGCAGTGCGTCCATTTAGCGAACCAACCCTCTTCTCCGCAGGTGGTGGGAAACCAGTTGTTCCATGGGAATCTGATTATTGGCGAACATATATTGAATGCCACGTCGGATGCAAAATTCTTGAGCGTCGCGAGTAAATACGTGCAACGCCTTCTGGTATCGAGTCAATAGCGGTCCGGTTACAGTAATTTCCGCAACGTCTTGATCTTCGCAGTCGATCAGCTTTAAGTCTCCCTTGATGTCAGGGGACAACTCTTCCTGAGAGAGTAGGTGGATGACATAACAATCCACCTGATGGACTACAAACCAGCGTAGTGCGGACTCATAACCCTGTTTGTCCATGAGATCGCTAATCAGCACCACCAAGCCGCGTCCCCGGTTGCGAAGACAGAAATTTTTAACCCCATCGTCCATCGAAATTGAATCTTCGAGACCTATTCCTTCTACCTGGCGAATCATACGTTGAACGCTCGAGCGGCCATGGAACACGGGAGATCGCTGGCTGGCCGCCTGACCGAGTGTTTCAATTCGCACTCGATCCGTTCGTACCAGTCCGATAAACGCAAGTGCCGCTGCCAATTCTTTGGCGTATTGCAATTTCGATGGCACCCCAAACTCCATCGACCGACTGGCATCCAGTAGTAGATACAGGTGTAAATCTTCTTCTTCAAGAAACAATTTGATGATCAGTTTGTCGAGTCGTGCGTAAAGATTCCAATCGAGACGACGTAAATCATCCCCCGGGACGTAGTTGCGGAAGTCAGAAAATTCGACACTTTGCCCTTTACGTTTGCTGCGCCGATCCCCCTTCACTCGCCCCCGAAAAACCTTACGCGTCACAAGCTCCATTCGCTCCAATCGGGCGAGAAACTCAGGCGAAAGTAGGGGAGGTGTTAAGGGCATGATGATTGTCGTGAGGATTGGGATTTCGGGCTTAGTTCGACTTCAGTATTTTTCCATGCTGGCAAATCGGACGGTGCGATTTAGGTTAATGCCATTTTGGCTACACTTCGCCCTAACAACTCTCTACCAGCGAATAATCACCACGAAGGACACGAAGAGCAGGTGCAAATAGGGATTTTCACGAGTTGCTGAGTCGTCGAATGCTTCTTGTTTCTCCGTGTATAGCAAAGTAGTTACCATTCTCCTTCTTCGTGCTCTTCGTGTCCTTCGTGGTCTTATTGTTGCAATCGGAGGGTTATTATGACTCCTGGGTTTCTATTGGGGTGATTAAAATTCTCGCACTACCCTTATTTCCAGGGACTATCGGTGAAATGGTTTCTGAAAAGTGAAAAACCTGAACTAAGGGGCCTTGTTCGGGCTGAGCAATACCGAAAGTGGAGAGCGGAAGAAATATCGAGTCTTAACGCGGTCGTCAGGTTCCCGCTTTCGGCTTTCCGCTCTCGAAACCTACTCTTCCTTCTCGCTGACTTCTTTCAGAATTTGGCTTAATACTTCATCCGCTTGAATCCCCTCTGCTTCGGCTTCGAAGTTCAAAATAATCCGGTGCCGCAAAGCGGGTAAGAAGACGCTGCGCACGTCCTCAAAACTTACATTGAACCGGCCTGCCAACAAAGCCCTTACCTTGGCTGCTAACACAACTGTTTGCGCTCCTCGCGGACTACTGCCCCAACGGAGGTAGTGGTTGGTGATTGCCCGCGACAAGGCTCCTTCCGGATGTGTCGCCATCGTGAGTCTTACCAGGTAATTCTGTACGTGGGGGGCGACGATGACATCACGAACTACCCGTTGCCACTTTATGATTTCAACGCCATCCATGACCTTGTCTGGTTGAACCGTTACCCCTCGAGTTGTGCGATCAATAATTTCAGAAAGTTCTTCTCGGCTGGAATAGCCAACCAGCAACTTAAAAAAAAACCGATCGAGTTGAGCTTCGGGGAGAGGGTAGGTTCCCTCCTGTTCCAGTGGATTCTGAGTCGCCATGACAAAAAAAGGAAGTTTCATCGGGAAGATCTGCCCGGCAGTGCTGACCGTTTGCTCCTGCATGGTTTCGAGCATGGCCGACTGCGTTTTCGGAGTGGCCCGATTGATCTCATCGGCCAGGCAAATTTGAGTGAAGATAGGACCTTTTTGAAATTCAAATCGACGGTGGCCTGCAGACGTTTCCACCACCATATTCGTCCCCAAAATATCCGCGGGCATCAAATCGGGGGTAAACTGGATCCGTGAAAAATCGAGATCCAACACTTGAGCCAGGGTGCGAACCAACAGCGTTTTACCCAAACCGGGCACCCCTTCCAAAAGGCAATGCCCACCGACAAACAGACAGGTAAGCACACCATGAACAATCTCCTGATGGCCAACAATTACCCGGCCAATTTGCTCCTGCACTGCCCGATACCGGGCAGCAAATTCCGCAGCCTGTTTTTCCATCGACTGCTTCTTTGGAGATTGGTCACGACTCATATCTGCTCACTTTCCTGTTTGCATGCCGTATTAGAGATTTTACTTGCCTGACTGATCCCGATCGTACCATAATTTTTTTTTCGCTTTCAGCAAACGCTCGGTGTATGACGCTTCACCTGCTTCTTCTGTTTGCTGCAAGGCAGTTTGCTTGGGCGACAAACCAGGTTTGGTTTTGACAGTGTGTCCTTTTTCTTGCTGCCCTTTGTCAGCAACTGGCCCCGCTTCGAGTGTTTGGTCACTATTTCCTAAACGGGTTCTTCTGCGTCGGCCTTCGATTTCCGCACCTATTTGTTCCTTACGGCTTCGCAGCCGACTTATGGTTTTGGCCTCTGGCACCAACTGCTCACGACCCAACCGAGTACTACCTAGACGATATCGCATAGGCAGCAACCAGAGGAGGTTTATCTGCACCCGACGTACAAATACGTCTGCAAGAAAAACGCAACTCCCCAGCATTACCATCAGTGGCCAAATCGATTGGTCCGTAACTACAGGAGGAAGATCTCGACGGAATGGATTCTCCTGAAGTAACTCTTTGATGTGGTTTGGGTCCAGTCCCGATTCCATCAACACACCCACACGACCATGCTTTGCCACTAATCCGGCAAGTGATTTCAGTAATGCCATGTTGGTTTCATGATCAAGATATTCAATCGAATACCCAACATTCACGCCCGTGCGCAGCGCCGTCCGCCCTCCATCAAGGTTCACCAATATGAGATAACTTCCGGTTGCCTGCGAAGGGAAATTGCCCACGTACCGGCCTGGAGCTGTTTGCGTAATAGATACAGTACTCGTAGACATGTCGGGAGCAATGACTGTGGCCGACATTAGTTGATCGTTGAGAAAGTCATCGTTATCATCCAGCGCGGTGACGATGATCTGAGTTTGGCCATCTTGAACATGAGTCGATACCGAATAATTCTCTGAGTCGCCAATGGGTCGCATCGACCATCGCACCAGTTGACTAAAAAATTTCTCGTAGTTATCCCAGCCGCTCCACGAGTGGGCCCAGCGTTGCCCCGAATCGGTGGTCAACGCGGCGGCTTTGCCGGCGCCATAGGTCCATGCGGCCAGTAGCGTCGCGTTTTTCTTGGACACAGGTTGGGGAGATTGAAGAATGACCTCAACCAGTGGATTTTGTTTGACGGAGGTAAGCAAGAATCCACGGATGGGTGGTAGAGGAGATTGCAAGCCTTGCACGATTTCGTGTTGTGAAACGATCGTTGGCTGTACAGGTAATGGCGGTTCATAAACTAGCGACCGAGCCACTCGACGCGCCTCACGCTGATAAATTTTTGGCAGCGCATTGGCGCTTTTCACCTCGTAATATTTCCCACCAGTTTGCCTGGCCAGATTTTGCATCATCAGACTGCCTAAGCGACCATGGGATCCGACTGCCACGGCGGTGACTTTCACATCTTGTTGAATCAAGTCACGAATGGCGCCTTCGGTCGGTTGTACCGGGTCGCCATCACTGATGACAATCATATGCTTGACGGATGCTTTGGGTACTCCAGCAAATGCGGTTGCAGCCATTTTTAATGCTGGATCAAAGGCCGGCATATCTCCGACCACCATCTGATCGACCCGGGCCAGCATCATCTGTCGGGCGGGGCCTACACGGAGCAGTCCGTCAACCGGTTGCTCCCACAACCATTGGTCAGTGCCATGCCATTGAATCAATCCACAATAATCCCGATTCCCCAGTAATTTAATGGACTCAAAGGCAATACGTTTTTGCCAATAGTTTGCTTGAGGCATTTCCCCCGCATGCATCATTAACACGAGTGCACCTACTGGCACCACTTTGGTGCTTTTGATTTGAAAGTCCACGGGCATTGCCTTTTCAAGCTCAGTGCCGATCCACCCTCCCGCACCAAAGCTGTCAGGGCCTCCGATCATGATCAGCCCGCAACCCAGTTCACGCGTATTTTGTACAAGCATTTTAATTTGCGCATCACTAAAGCTACTGACCTTATCGACTTCGCTTCCTGCACTGCGTGAAATTCCTGCCAAGAGGACCGAATCGTATCGTTGCAATTCGGCCAAAGAAGTAAAGAGTCGATCACTTGGTTGGACCGTAACTTCAATTTCCTCATGACGCAAACGACTTACTAAATGATCAAACCTGCCCTGCTCATTCCAGTTTTCGATCAGCAGGACATGCCCGCGCCCACGGACATGTGTAAATGCGGTGGCGATGTTGTTTTGCGATATGCCGTCCGTCGCCGGGTCTTCGGGGATAAAACGTGCCTCGTAAGTGTAGAAATCGCTCTGTTCGATTTGCTGTTGCAATGTGAAAATTCGCTTCCCTGGAGGAAGTTGCACTTGCTGATCTGAGATTAACTCCTCTCGCTGCCCCGCCTTTCGCACCAACTGGAGTCGACCGGTGACCCCAGGCGATTGAACCGTTATCCCGTGCGTTTCAGTGGATGAGATATTATTCGTTGCTCGAGTATCGAGATTCAATACGATACGCAAATCGAATGGCTGACCACGTCGTACTCCCGGTGGAATGTCAATTTTTTCAACGGCCACTTCATCGCGGGCTGACAAATACACCGGTACCACGTCGATACTCACACCTGAATCAGACACTTGTCGTGCCTGCTCCAATGCGTTCCCCAAATTTTGGTTGCCATCGGTCACCAACACGATCCGCCCTGCCGTATCATGAGGAAACATCGCTTGAGCCCGACGGAATGCCGCAGAAAGGTCTGTGTATTGCGGGTCGAATTGGGTTTCGATACGTGATGGTAAATGAACATTAAAATCGACGGGCGGAATCTCTACCGCTGCCGTATGTCCAAACACAATAACCCCCACACGATCCTGATATTGATTGCTGCGCTGAGCATCGATCGATGCATTGACATAATCGATCATCGCCTGTCGCTGTTCGGTAGGAATACTCAAGGATTGATCCAGCAGATAGA
>JBDOMT010000320.1:0-4011 GCA_039831705.1 Pirellulales bacterium
AGAGTTTGGAACGCGTTCGAAGTTTCCCCCAGGTTATCAAAAGTCGCTGTTCATGGGCGACTGGCAGAATGGCCGCATCCTGCGCGTGGACGTCAGGCCGCGTGGTGCGAGTTACGAATGCGCCTACGATGTGTTTCTCGAAGGCGGCGCCCTCAACGTCTGCGACTTGACGTTTGGTCCCGACGGCGCTTTGTACTTCATCACGGGAGGCCGCGGCTCGCAATCTGGTCTGTATCGAGTGACGTACGATGGCCCCCAAGTCGCAGGCGATCCACAGAGCAAAGAAGACGAACGAAACGATCGCGAAGCAAAAGCAGCTCGTGATTTGCGACATCAACTGGAACAGTTCCACTGTCGAAGCGACGCCAGCGCAATCGACATTGCCTGGCCGCTTCTAAACAGCGACGATCGCTGGCTGAGATTTGCAGCGAGATTGGCGATCGAGCGTCAGAACCCGACACTATGGCGCGATCGCGCTGTACGTGAAACGCAACCAACGGCGTCGATCGCCGCTTTGTTGGCGCTCGCGCGACTGGGACGAGCCGAAGATCAATCCAATATTCTTGTTGCGATGAATCGTCTACCGCTGGAAAAGCTGGATCGCGAGCAGTCGCTCGACGCACTGCGCGTCTTGCAGTTGAGATTTATCCGCCACGGGCGTCCGTCGGCTGAGGATCGAGAGCGAGTGCTGGCTCGGCTCGACCCGCTCTATCCCCACGCGAGCAACTACACCAATCGCGAACTCTGTCGATTGCTGGTGTATCTGAATGCTTCGGAGATAATTCCGCGAACGGTTGAGGTGATCCACAACGCCCTCAGTCAGGAAGATGCGATCTTCCACGCCCAATTGCTAGCACGCATTCCCGACGGCTGGACTCCGGAGACTCGCGCGGCCTTCTTCGACTGGCTACTTGCAACTCGTAGCTATCAAGGAGGCAAATTGCTGGCCGACACATTGCAACACATCCGCGAGGACGCCATCGCTACACTCACAGACGTGGAGCAGGAGCAATTGAAGCCGCAACTAGAACAACTGGCAGCCGAAGTAGCAGACACTCCTGTGTTACCACAGTTACCAATAGTAAAACAGTGGACCTGGGAAGATCTGGAACCGGAATTGCCGCTGGCACGTCACGGTCGGTCCTGGAAACAGGGGCGAGCCTCATTAGCCAGGGCGTTGTGCATCAAGTGCCATCGCTTCGGCGAAGAGGGCACATCCGCGGGGCCAGATCTGACAAGCGTCGGTCGGCGTTTCGACGAGCGGGCCCTACTCGAATCGATCCTGCGACCGTCCAAAGTGATCGACGAAAAGTACCGAGTCAATTCGTACATCCTAGATAGCGGCAAAGTTATCACCGGTCGCCCGGTCGGCGTGAGCGCCACGACGATCACGTTGCAAACCGACCCGTTACAAACGGAAACGGTCGTGGTTCTTCGCGATCAGATCGAAGAGTCATCTCCTTCACAGGTTTCCCCGATGCCTTCGGGCGTGGTGAATGTCCTAACGAAGGAGGAAATTCTGGATCTGATCGCCTACCTAAAATCCGGCGGTAACCCACAGGCCAACGTATTTCAGTCTGATCTTTCGCACCGAAGACCTTGAATTAAGCAACGTAAAAAATCGCACCGCTGAAATAGTGCTTCCTAGCGTAGCCCTGGAAGTAGCAGCATGGCGAAACTCGCGAACCCATCGCCGCCATCCGTCTTTATCGTGCCAGTTCCAGGTCACTCGCTGCCGACGGCGATCATATCCACAGACATTGTGCGCTTGGCTTGACCGACTCCATGGACCGTCACTTTCGATGCCGCCGGCGGACGCAGCGGGTCGTAAATACGAGGCCGTGTTCTGTCGACCCATCGGGCGGCATCGTGGTCACTCACATAGTACGTGGCCTTAACCAAGTGATGCATATCGCTGCCAGTGTTCGTCAGAATTTCCTCCAGCTGTTGGAAAAGATACTTTGCCTGCGGCTCACCTCGGCTCGGGACACGAGCATACAAACTAGAAATATAAATCTGATGTTCGGCCCGCATCAGGGCCACCTTGCTGAAGACGTTCGAGGGTCGAAATTCGAGCGGGGTGAAATATTCGACCTTCTCGGCCGGTTTGTCCGACAGAGGCAACTGAGCAATCATTTCAATCTCGATCGGCATCGAAGCCAGCCATTCCACAAAAACCACCGGCGGGGTGATTTGATCGGGAAAAAACTTCTGCATTTCACGAAGAACCTCCTCGGCGGACGTGACTGGTTTCAAGAATACCTTCACTTGCACCACATGCCGAGGCGAAAGATTCAAGTGCCCGAGGGTCTTCATTAGATTCGCCATCGACTTGGTGGTTGGCAATTCGGTCAATCCGGCTTCCTCTGGCTGGCCCGAGAGATAGGCGATGCCCCCAGCAGGCAGCACCGCCGCATCGGCACACTCGTCGTTGCCAGCCACGGACTGACAGCGTTTTTGTGCCACCGTCTTGCCACTATCGACAGCTCCAGCGACAGCATCGACAGCCACCATCGCTTGGCGATGCGCAAGCGGTGTCAGGACCGAAGTGATTGCCGGACGGACAGACGGATCGAGTCGCTTACTCAAGTGTTCGCGAAAGCTACTGACGGTTGTCGTCGAAAGGGCATAGACGTTCAGTCGAATGAGTTTATCTAATCCAGATCCAGAATCTCGAAGAACAGATTCTAAATTGTCCAAAACCTGCTCGATCTGCTCATCGACCGAATCCACGCCCACTAGCTTTCCTTCTCGATCCATCGATAAAAGCTGCCGTGTGTGAACCAGCGGCATCCGCTGCACGATCACGGCCTGCGACATGCCCACCGGCGCATCGAGGGGAACATATCGAATCGGCGTCTCGGTCGTCCTCTCAACGGCGGGACATTCGACCGTCGTTACAATGCAACTGGTCATCACAAGAGCTGCAATCGATCGCCAAGCTAACCCTGGGCTCTTCGTTCGTCTGTTTTTCATAGATTTGGAGTTCCTGGTATTGTCGCAACTCTACGATGTCAATTACGTTGGCTGTCGCTCAGCTCTTATCAAAGTTGGAACATTAAACTTGGTCGGGCAATTCGTAGCCTTTGCGTCTTTCAAAATCAAGATACGTATTCGCCTCTTCATCGCCCGGGAAAATTTCTTTTTCTGGATCCCATTTCAGTCGGCGTCCCAGTCGACGGGCGATGTTGCCCAGATGGCATAAGGTTGCCACGCTGTGCGCGTTTTCGATTTTCATGATTGGGTCTTTGCGAGATGCCACGCAGTCGAAAAAGTTCTGCATATGACTATCGCTCTCGTAAACGCGGATCGCATCCGCCGGCAACGGGTCTTCGTCAAGGCCGACAGGATCGCATTCGTACCCTTCGCGAAAGATGGTGATCTTGCCTTTGTCGCCGATGAATGTGGCACCGCCCACAGTCGCTTATCTCTGCTGCTCAGAGACAGCACCACGCCGTTGGCGTATTTGTAGTGGATGATCGTCTTGGAGCAGGCAGCATCGCCTCGCGCCGTCTTTTCTGGTGTGCGATAAACCAATGTTTCCATCTTCTCGGCAGGATCCACCCAAACCTCGACGGGGCCGCTTTCGTCCATGTCCAAAGCCCAATGCACCATGCTCAATCCATGGCACCCCCAGTTGGGTCACACGGTCCGCTATTATGGCTGGTATTCCAGCAAGTCAAGAGGAATGCGCAAGAAGACAGAAGCGGAAACATCCCCAAAGTCTACGAATCCAGGCAACACTTCGACTGTAACATCGACTCGCTGTAGCCAAACCTGGGCCATGCTCATCAAGAGGGTTTACGAAAATGATCCCATGGTCTGTACTCGTTGTGGCGGCGAAATGGAAGTAATTTCCTTTATCGACCCACCCCAAAGCGAAGTGATTGAGAAAATATTGCGACATTGCGGATTGTGGAAGGCGTCGGCACCAAGGGGACCACCCGATCCGGTCGACATGGACCACGATCCGGATTCCGTTCTTCTGGATTGTGACGCGGAGCTGACAGT
>JBDOMT010000470.1:0-62249 GCA_039831705.1 Pirellulales bacterium
GCCTATGATCGGTTGCCCTTGCTCCGTTTGCATCAGTGAGAATCCCAAGAACCATCGTACTCGCTGTGCCGTAGTTTTAGGGCTGCCCCAGGGTAATTTACTGATCGATACGCCACCCGATCTGCGCACTCAGTTGCTGCGAGAACAGATAGGCATCATTCATGCCGTGGTTTACACACATGAGCACGCAGATCACTTGTATGGACTGGATGACTTACGCTTAATGCAATTTTATCTGGGAGGCCCTATCCCAATCTATTGCGAAGGTCCGGTCGAGGCGCGTATCCGCAAATCGTATGATTACGCTTTTCATGCACCTGCAGGTATCCATAAGGGTGGTGTACCCAAGCTCCAATTACACCCTATCAAAAACGATCCGATTGATTTACTTGGAATGCGAATCGTGCCCATTCGCCTTCAACATGGACCGCAACTCGAAATACTAGGATTTCGAATTGGTAACATTGCCTATTGCACGGACACCAGCTCTATCCCGGCGGCTAGTATTGAACGTCTTCAGAATTTAGACGTACTCATTCTGGATTGTCTGCGGCACCAACCACATGTCACCCATCTATGCCTGGATGATGCGCTTGCTCTAGCTGTCCAAATCAAGGCAAAGCGGACCCTGCTGACTCATCTGTCACACGACCTGGACCACGAGGCAACCAGCAAGCTGCTTCCACCCGGTGTAGAGCTGGCCTACGATGGGATGGAAATAACATTAAGTTAGAGGCGAGGACAGTGCCGGAACAGCGCTACCGCTCGTTCCAGCCTACGAAGTTCGCAAACACCACACCATCCACTTGCGTCCCCAGCCAATCGAATCTTGGAGAATGCTCACGAAACCGACTTAGCCATTTTACTTGATATCCACGTGAGCATTGTCCAAGTTTGGCTTGGCGCAACTAATTGTCGCAACTAATTCTTAGCTACCGTGCTGTTACGCAGCAACTGCAGGTAGTCGACTGCAATCGCAAGTACTTCTACATTATAGGGCGTTTCCGCGAAGACCGGACGGTCTTCATCCTGTAAATGATTGAAGATATCTGCCTGCTCTTTCTCTGTATTCTCCTCGGCACGCTCGGCCAAAAACTTCTCGCGATTGAGCGTGACGGTGGAATCTTTTTGCCGCTTGATGAACCGCTTGATCTTGTGATCTTCCTTGGTAAAGAAATCAGAATCGGCACGCCTCAACTGCGAACGATTGTTCAACTCCTGCACCAGAGGAGGATCCGATTCATGGTATTGGTCGTGCTGAAGTGGTGCCACTTGATCAAATTTCAACGCGTAGTCCAGGCTGGATTCTCCAATTTCTTCCCAATGAGTAATCCGTGATGGCAACTCCACATCGGACACGACTCCCCGGTTTTGGGTACTATCTCCACTGGGACGATAGAATTGCTGAATCGTCAGTTTTAACGCACCCAGATTTAACGCGCCGGAGCCCATCGCCGGGCCCAATTCAAACAACTGCTGAACCGTACCTTTCCCGTGCGTAGAGTGGTCACCTATGATAATCCCGCGTCCGTAATCTTGAATTGCACCGGCAAATATTTCACTGGCACTTGCACTAAATTTGTTGGTCAGAACAATCAGCGGCCCCGTCCAAACAGCTCCTGGAGCATCGTCCTGATAAGGTGTCACGCGTCCATTGGGACCTTTTACCTGCACAACGGGGCCCTTGTCAATAAACAGCCCTGTCGTATCAACCGACTCGGGCAGCGAACCACCCCCATTAAAACGCAAATCCATAATGACCAAATCTACATTTTCTCGATTGAATTGCTCCAACAACCGGCGCACGTCACGAGAGGTGCTCTTGAAATTAGGCCGACCTGCGCGGCGTCCTTCCATATCCATATAGAAACTGGGCAGGTCCACTACCCCAATGCGGTATTTGCCACCTCCAGACTTCTTTCCATGCTCAACGATGGTTCCTGTTGATTCCCGTTCCGATGTTGCCCGGTCCTCTGAAGATGGGTCCTCTGAAGATGGGTCCTCTGAAGATGGGTCCGCCTCGGCTGCATCGGAATCAGAATTCGTATCAGATTTGACAACCAAATCCTTCACCTTTTGCAGCGGCCATTCCAATATCTGACTTCGCGCTTCACTGTCTTTCAATTCAATCCGCGCCCGAGTGATATCCAATACGCTGAGCCCCGACTTACTTTCGGGCTCTACCTCCAGCCTGACAATCGTACCCGGCTTACCACGAATCAACTGCACCACATTGTTGATCTTCATGTCGATGATATCGATCATTTCCCCATGAGACCCCTGGGCAACACCAGAAACTTTATCACCGACTTTCAATCGACCATCTTTATCGGCCGCTCCTCCAGGTACAATTCGGCGCACAATGGTTTCGCCATACTTGGATTCCAGCGAAGCACCAATTCCATTGAGTTCCAACCGCATCTGAATAGTAAAATTCTCTAGCGTGCTGGGGGACATGTAGCTGCTGTGCGGATCGAAACTTAGTGTGAGTGCACTGAGATACATCTCCAATAACTCATCGTTGTCTGTTTGTTGCCACCGCTTGCCAATGCTTCGGTAACGTTTGTGCAATTTTTCCACGGCGTCGTCTGCTTGCTTGCCATCGGCCAGATGGGTTAGCAGGTCATATTTCACACGTTTTCGCCAGCGATCATCGGCTTCGGCCAGTGTGGTAGCATACGTCATGACATCTGGATCATAGACCATCTCCTCATCCACAGTGAAATCGTGTTCTTGGTCCAGAAAATTTTGCGCAGCTGCGATACGCTCGTTCACGCGAGTCATAAAACGGCGAAAGATACGATTTGACAACAAGGTATCACCGCTTTTTATGTAGTTGTCGATACGATTGTTTTCCGAGGAAAACTCATCGATATCAGATTGCAGAAAATAGAGTTTTCGGGGATCGAGTGTCTTAAAGAACATTGCCAGACAACGGTGCGAGGTCTCATCATCCACTCGCAAATCGGAAAGATGCCGGCGATCCAATAGGTGTTGCACCAAGATGGCAATACGTCGATTGTCTCGTGGTGCCTCTCCTGGAACTGCCTGGGCTAGCAAAGGAGTTAATGAGAAAGCAACCGTGCAACAGGCTATCAACAGTAAAATCTTGTGACGAAAGCTGCTCTTGAGTAACTGCTGAAGTCGTAGATAGTTCCATGGGTGCCCCTCTTGAATCGTGCATTCTTCTGGCATACTGGCTGCGGTCAAGCTCATACTTATTCCTTGATTTTGTAACTAAAATGACAGGGTGCTGATGAACCGTGGCGTATACTACCGTACGCTGGAAAAACTGACAAGATCGAACAGTTTTTACATTTTCTTGCAACCTCTTGCTAACAAATCACTTACGCTCACTCGTCAAGTTCGATGGCAGCAACCAATGCTTGATCCCAGCGGGGAAAAACTGAGCGCATATCCAACATCACCCGATCGCCACTCAAACGGGCCAAAACAGGTCGCTGTCCACTACGAAGACGTTGTAACAACTGCCTGGAAGCCTCCAACCCATCTCCCACCGGTCGCAACGAGATTGACCAGGTAGGTGCCGGCAGCGAGGTGACACGTGCCATCAGCGGAGTGGCCCCGGTCGATGTCGAATCGGAAATAGATGTCTCCACTGCCGGATCCACCTGGCACCAGAGAGATTCGGCCAGCAAGGGCAAGGCTTCTGCGATGGCATTGCTCTCTTGCATGAGAGGAGCCAGTCGCTCAGCACGTTGGCGTAAATTATCAAGCGGTGCGGAAAGCAATTGCAAAACTGGAATCTGGTGTATGGGCGGTTGCTCCCCACCGTAAAGGTTGAGTGTGGCTCTCAGCGCTGCGAGTGTCAATGAATTGGCAGCCATGGCGGGGGCGGCGGCGTGATGGCGTATTTGGTCGAGTAATGAACGCTGCCCCAGAACGATACTACAAACGGGCCCCCCCATCATGCCCGCTCCTTCAAAAAGCACGACTTGGCCTTCCCGTGGTAACCTATCTGAAATCGGCGTGATGCTTGTGAGTCCAAATGTTGCCGGATCGACCATTCCGGCAGGGCCTGCAAGTTGCACGTCGCACTTATCTCCCAAGGCCTGTTGAATTAACCATTGAGCACTGGCGGTGCATGAAGCAACCCATGCAGATTCGGCGCCCGTGCATTCTCGCAGCAATTGCTCAACTTGTTCAGCCCAGCCGATCGCAGATTGCGTTTCTGCGTCTTGGCCTGGTGCCGGGGCAAGATGATATTCATCGGCCAAATGTACGATTTCTTGAATGGCTACTTCTGCCAATGGTGGGACGACAAGTTCCGCACCAAGCACCACACCCGTGGCATTAATAACCGGAGCACCCGTATTTCCATTACCCAGCAAATGACGCGCAAACCGTTCTGCAATTTGATGGATACTAAGCACCTTTTCGGTGCGTTGTCGAAGATACGACTGCATCTCTTCCAAATAACAGGCTGCCCGGCCCGCAAGGGTTGTCTGGTTGATGCGATCCATCACGGCCTGAACTTGAGGGTGCTTGATCAGCTCGTGAATCGATGGCAGTTTGGATAATGGAGAGTTAAGCAGAGGCATGGCAGGTCGATAAATTGAGAAATGCTTGACCAGACACTCGTGGAATCCAAACACTCGTGGAATAAATGTCGCCAGGTCGTCTTCATCCGCCAGATTTGGAACTACTGACATTTCTGATTATGACGCTTTGAGAGTGTAGCGCCAAGAGTTGTGAGCAGGAAGAGCGAAACACCTCCGACTCTATTCTTTCGTTCGGATACCCACATCGCCCGGTGATGGAAATGGGTCGTATTCTGCTTGACGTACAATTTGTCGCTCGCGTCGCGACTCCCCCATTCCGGGAACCAGGGACGCATTGCTCAAGCCCTGACAACCACCTGCGGCAATGCACAGTGTCAAGCAACCGCCGCTTAACCAGCGTGCGGCCGTGGGGAGATCCGCCCAATGTTTCATAACTATTTCCACAAGGTCTACTGATATCACGACCGATCCCTGTGCGGTTTATGAACCACAGCAGCAATCGACTTTTCAGTGGTAATCCACGTGCTATTAGCCATCACAGATCCAGCCGCGGTTGAGCCATCCATTCTGCAACGGTTCTCGGACCTTCTGGCTCTTTGTCAACAAACAATCGATCCCAAAAAGATGGGCCTTTTTTGGAAACTGCCTTTTGATTAGATTCTCCACGGCCAAAGTCAAACATGTCCTTGGCGCCTTCCCACGCTTTTTTGCTACCGTCGCTGATCTTTTTCGCGCCCGAGGTGATGGGAGCAAACATCGATGTATTGTCGGTAGAGGCTCCATCCTTCGAAGTCCAAAAAGAAGGCATACTAAACTGTGGCATTTCAATTTTTGGCATCGTGATCTTGGGCATTGGCAGTGAGTACCAACTGGTCTGCTTGATGCCAGAAGAATCGGCCGCTTCTTTTTCTGAATTTTGTGCAGTAACAACGCCATTTATCTTGGCAGTTTTATCATCCAATGGAGGGTCAAACACTTGGGCCATGGCCACGGGATGAACCGCCAACAGCAAACAGACGATCGAACAAGCTACGGAAAAAAGTTTAACGATCATGGTTTTTCCTCCAGGCAACTCACCAGAACCAGAATTTGTATTCAATACAATGCTTCTACGGTTCTGAAACCGATGGGATTAATTGGAAAATGGGTTTTCGATAAGGCTGAGCATAGTACAACTATTTGAGAACATCGTCGCTTACAACTGTTCCCAACAGGTGATTGTGTACGTGCAATCTCAAAGGGCCGCGAAGTGTGTCAAAACTTAAGCACGCTGTCCAGAGGAGTTGAGGACGGAAAGAACTGACTTTGTCCAATTGGCTGAAAAGGCGTAGTAGCCACGTAATCGTAAAAAGAATTTAGCCGTGAACTTACGTCCACGACTAAACGCTTTCGCCACGGCGTGGCTATCACGCAATATTCAGTGCTAGCAATGCCAGAAATACATGTACGTTACACACGCATATTACGACCGTATTGCAGCCGCAATGCAAACGCTCCGGCAATACAACCTAGCAACCAGGCCGATGGTTCTGGAACGGCCGATACCACTTGGGAAGTGCGTGTAGTTGCTGCAACATTGCCAAAATCATCATTCCATATATTAAAGTCGCGAACGTCTACATTGTTGTCCCCATTAGCGTCACCTTGCCAGCGTGTGGCGTTACCGACCAGGCCCATCCCTCTTTGCAGCACCAAGAAATCGTTACCATCGGCATCGTCGTCGCTATCGAAGTCACCCGGGTAACGAGGCATGACTGTGGCCAATTCGAAAAAGGCCGATTCTATCAGCAGATCGAACATGACTGTACCCTGCATCACCTCCATCGATGCCTGCTCAGTGATGTCGAGTGGATGGTCGTCGCTATTTGAATCGGCCCAAATGTCGATGAAGTCGTCAACCGATCCCCAGCAATAGATGTCGGAGCTGCCGCATTGGTAGTGAACCTCCACGTTGCCTGCATTGGCACCCATTTGCAAATCCATTTTCAAACTCCCAGCGACTGACTTGCCCTCCTCGAGCTTCAACGTAGATTGCCTCCGACGAACTGATTTGGGTGCGAATGGTGTTGAGATCGTCAAGATTAAAATCGTCGATATCGTCGATGGTGAACGATCCCAGCAGGGTACCGCCAGGGATGGGTGAACTATTGTTACCAAAAGTGATGCCAAAGTTAATCTTGCTACCGGGTCCCGAATATTTCTCGGTGATCATGATCGGCCCCGAGCCAATCCCTAGGACCGAATTAGGGCCGTTGGTACTCTTCAGGTTGGCGTCAAAGCGATTGGACAGCGTGTTGCCGGTGTTAGCAACCGCCAATATTGCGTCAGTGTGAATTTCGTTGCCGTTGATCAGTTCATCGGTGTGAACCTCCGCATCCATGTCCCACAGTCCGCCGTTGCCGACCATCTGGAAGCCAAAATTGTTCACCGAGGAAAGTCCAAAACCGTAGGACACTTGAGTTCCGCCGCCGGTCATATGAGTTGCCGTAAGGTCAAGCAGTGTCATCTCCAGGGGAACATTGGGCCATTCAAGCACGGTATCTCCGTCCACGTCAGCGCCCATAAATTTTCCAGACACAACGATATTGTCGCCCGTATCCGATATGCCAAAGAAGTCGTACTCTTCTGCAACTGCCGGGGAGCCGATCCCCGCTACCATCAATACTATGGCAAAATACTTGGCAATTGAAGTGTGGGTGATTGAAGTGTGGGTGGAACGTTTCATGATTGATTCTCCTTTACGTGTGGTAATTAGGGGCTGCCGATCGTTTGTTGCCAATGTGGCAAGCAATTTAGCAAGCCAGGAATTGACCTTTCGTGCGGCAGTATTGTTAAGGAGGCGCCTCCCTATGGAGATCATCAAGAAAAGGGGGCTACAACATGACAGACCGAATGAGATTTCAGTGCTCAGGCCTCAGAGCTCGCCACCAATGGAGACCCTGACTTGTTTGCCAACCTGACTTTATGAACCTATTAGCTCGAATATTTTTTGAGCGGATACCCCATAACCAGATTGAAAAGAAAACAGCTTGCAGCAGAAAACCTGTAGTTGGCTCTGGGATTTCGATGATGACAGTAACTGAATTGGTATTTGCCGTCCACTGCGCCTCCCAGATGCTCAGATCGGCCACATCGACCTGGCTATCACCATTGGCATCGCCTTCAGAGAGCAGGCTGCCCTCACTCAGCCCTCGTTGCCATATGAGCAAATCAGCCCCGTCCACATCATCATCCTCATCAAAGTCAGCTGAGGCCACGACTATCTGTGCGTCGAAAAATCCCAGATAGTTTGCACCCGCCACTGCATCCACATCCCAGAAGTTCAGCGCGTCATTGGCCAGCTCAAAGACAGCCTGCGTAGCTGCGGGCGATCCATTGTTGTGGGTAACTCCCTGCAATCCTATTTCCAAAAAGAGGTCGGTTGCCTCACCCAACGTCGCACCCGCCTGAAAGGTGACCGTAGCGAACAACCAGGCGGGACCACCCGGTTGGTTTGAGCAAAAAAGCAAATCTTCTGGATCACAAACAGGGCCGACACCCACACCATCTGGCAATCCCATACCGTCCGAAAACAGGTTGAGTCCGATAAATCCTTCGATCAGGTCTGACTGCAGGTTCAACCCCGAGGCCGAATCAAAAATCAACTAGTGCCGAAACCCATTTCCAATTGCCGGATTGTGGACCGTAATCTGTTGGAAGGATAGTGCAACAGACTGCGCAGCCACCAGATTGAGTGAAATCGCATTGAGTACGTTCCCATCTTCGGGCCGTCCCCAAATGTCCATCGTTTGGATGGAATTGGGCGCGACGAACAGGGTTTCAACCGCAGGACCATTTTCCACATTCGAGAGCCAAAAGTTGACGATTGAAACTGCGGAGGCACCCGCCTGCAGCAGGGTTAATGTCAACACTGCGAAAAAGAACGTTGCCAATGCCCTGATCATCGTAGTTAGACAACACGAGAAAGACATTTCCGCCAACAGGTTCGCCAGCCCCAAATTCAATCTCACCGAATCGTGCACACTTAGGTTGCCTGTCTTGAGAGATTCCTCTGTAGCCGTGTAGTGCTGTTCGAGAATGGAGGCAATCAGGTTCTGTCGCCAGCCTCGATGAAGTTTTTCACCTCTGGACTCAGTCCATGAATCGTATTGAGTTGCCGCTGCAGTTGTCGTTTATCCTTTTCGAGTGCCTGTGTCGCTTGCTGCTGACGACCGACAAGGATGATTTATTCTTGTAGATTGCCAGCCAATTCTATACTTTGGGAACGAATGATCAGGGCCACGATCGGGCCGGCAATGGCTACCATAAGCGTCAAAAACAAAGCGGATGCCAGTGCCGGTTTCCGTTTTGCCCAACGCCAACCCCGCCGCATTCGAGACAGGGGTCTGGCATGTATGGGCTCGCCACCCAGAAATCGTTGCAGTTCTGCAGCTACGATCTTAGCGCTCCGATAACGGCCATTCGGATCTCGTTCGAGGCATTTCAGGCTGATCGTCGCCAGATCTTGGGGAACATTTCGATTCAATTTTCGTGGGTCGAGTGCATCGTCGTGCTGTTTGTCGTAGAGCTGACGCTCGAAATTACCCCGATAGGGTAATTCACTGGTTAACAACTCGAATAAAATCACGCCGAGTGAATAGAGGTCGGAACGCGCATCAGTCCAATGCCCTTTGCCTTCGGCCTGCTCGGGAGACATATAGGCCGCCGTTCCAAAAACCTGGCCGTCATAAGTATGGGTAAGCTCGCCCGTTTCACGCTTGGCAAGACCAAAATCGAGCAGGAGTGGCTCACCACGCTGATCGATCATTACATTGGAGGGTTTGAGGTCACGGTGAATGACGCCGTGCTGATGGGCATGTTCCAGCGCCTCAGCAATCAGACTGCCGAGCTGGGCTACCTCGCGCGGATTGGCTTTGTGCTTCACCATCCAGTCGGTGAGGGTAATGCCACGAATGAAATCGCTGACAATAAAAATTGTCTCTCCGTCGCGACCAATTTCATGGACCGTGGCAATATGAGGATGACACAATTGCGCAGCAGCACGCGCTTCGCGAAAGAAAAAATCAATGTCTTGAGACTGCAAATTGCCTTTTCTTGGAATCTTGAGCGCGACGGTTCGCTGTAAATCGCGGTCCCGTGCCTTCCAAACTGTGCCAAATCCACCCAGCCCCAAACGCGAGATCAGCTCAAACCGGCCGATCGTTTGTCGGTTCGTAGACGCATCGCCAGACGCTTCCCGATCGACCAGACAAAAGGCACTCCCACACGAATTGCAGGTGACATCCTCGTAGGGAGTGTCGGCGAGCAACTCGACTTGATGGCAACAGTGGGGGCAGCGGATGTGCAAGCCATGTGATGGATGCATGTCAGCAAGTATCACATCGCTCGATAACGCATCACTTGGCAATCCATCACTTAATGGTTTGTCGTTTATTGAAGAGCCCGTGACGCCCAGATGGGGTATTATGGTATCAGACAATTCGGACAAGGCGAGGTCTGCCTCACGATTCCAAACCGCCCCGAGCTGTGCCGTAAGGGCGGGGTAGGCTTCGACCATATCAGACAACGTCGCCGTATCACCGCTTGGGCTAACCCGATAGTGACGTTCGATCGATACCAATTCCTGGAGCAGGTAGTCTTGGTATTCCACGGGAACCTTATCCAGATATTGTTCCAGCTGCTCCCTTTCATCGGATCCTTTTTTCTCCTGCCACTCGCATTCAAACCGATCACACAACTTGTCGACAAGTCGTACCATGTCGACAGACAGCCGCAGACTGAAGGATTCTCTTGCCATGAATTCAAAAATTAGTTAAAGCCATGTGGCAGCCGAGATCCCCTGGAAATATGATGAAAAGGATTTATGAGTTGCTGAAATGGGGCTCTTCTGCTTATTATAGCCCATCGGTATGGTCGCGCGAATCTGCAATTACGAACAGGCAGGATCGGTCATACCTCCTATCGCGGATACATTTCAATGGATTCCAAACAGCACGAGTCGGTTTCACACTGGCTGGAGCAGCTCAACTCCGACGACGAATCCCAAGCTCAACAGCAGCTATGGAACCGATACTTTAGCCGACTCGCTACCGTCGCTCGAGGTCGCCTGACAGGCGTACCACAGCGCGACGCGGACGAAGAAGACGTGGCTTTAAGTGTACTCGATAGCTTTTTTCGGGGGACCCAAGCGGGACGCTTTCCGAATTTGAAAGATCGAACTGGCCTATGGCCCTTGCTGGTGAAAATGACTGCATGCAAGGCGATTAACCAAATTCACCGACAACTGGCCAAAAAACGCACCCATAAGGGAGAGCAATATGTGGCTGATTTCACCGAATTAGCGGGCAACGAGCCGACTCCCCAGTTTGCCATGGAAGTAGCCGAGCAAGTCCAGATATTGCTAGCCAGTTTGAGTGATGATCAATTGCGAATCGTGGCATCCATGAAGCTTGAGGGCTATACCAATGCCGACATTGAAGCACAGCTCGATATTGTCGAGCGTTCGGTAGCCAGAAAGCTCGTTCGCATCCGCACCGAATGGGCGAGCAAAGTTGAAAATTAGCGTAATATGACGTACGATAGCAGCCAGTCGCCGGGTATATCAGCGATGTGATAACCTTACCCTCTGGCTCTGTCAATTATCGGTAAGTCGCGGTAGTCTTCATCCTTCAAGCCCGGAGGGCCGGCATAGCCCTCTCACCATTATCCCACAAAATTACTTTGGACCCACTTAATTTAACTCTTGGTTTTCTGGGCGCAGGCCGGATGGCGACCGCGTTGGCGAAGGGCTGCACCCAGACCGGACTCATTGCGGCAGACCGCTTGCTGGCCAGCGATCCCTGGAGTGAGGCTCGCGAGCAGTTTGCCGCTACCCTGCCCGCCGCTCAGGTTACGGAGGACAACCAGCAGGTGCTGGCTGAGTCAGATGTGGTGGTACTCGCGGTCAAACCACAAAAAATGGCTGAGGTACTCTCAAGCATCACCTCTGCAGTGACTCCGCAACATTTGCTGGTATCGATTGCTGCGGGCGCTCCAATTGCCAAATTGGCCCGCGATCTGCCCCTGGACACACGGCTGGTTCGGGTCATGCCCAACACTCCTTGCTTGATTGCCAAAGGCGCCAGTTGCTTTAGCCGAGGGCCGACCGCCACGGAAAAAGATGCTGCGTTGGTACGAAAGTTATTAGAAAGCGTGGGTTCTGCGTGGGAAGTTGAGGAGCAGCAGCTCGATGCGGTTACAGGTCTGTCGGGTTCAGGACCAGCTTTTGTGTACCGTCTGATCGAAGCACTTGCCCAAGGTGGCCAAGAGATGGGCCTGCCAGCCGATTTGTCTTTACAATTGGCGGCTCAAACCGTCCATGGCGCTGCAGATATGGTACTTACCACCCAACTTGAACCCTCGGTGCTGCGAAATCAAGTAACCAGCCCAGGCGGCACAACCTTGGCTGGTCTTGAAGTTCTGGAGAAACTCGATGGCCCTGCGGCCTTTCAAGAGGCCGTCCAAGCAGCCACGATTCGATCAATTGAACTGGGCGAACAATACAACTAGGCGAGCAATTCAACTAGGCCAAGAGTGGATGATCACTTATCATACGGTTAGGAATGGAAACCATGTCGATTCTCAGTAACATTGACGACAAACTTGTACCCCTCTACAGGATCATGTGGGTTTCAGCAACGCCCCATTTTTGTGGCGAGGACGATTGTACTCGTGAAGGCAGCTACGAAATCCGATTGGAACAGGGAGAATCGGTTTGGGCAAATCCACCAGAGAGGAATAAAATCATCGAACAGTTGGAACAGTGGCAAGGTGGACTCGGTTCGTTGGATTCAAACGACGGATCGTGGTAAGTACCCAGACGAATGTCTGGTCAAGCCTTACTTTTGGGGTTAACGCAGCAATAAGTACAGGCAGGGCAAAAGTTTATTCGTGCGTCAACCCAAAAAGATAAGTTTGACAAAGCACAAGGAAGCAAGCATGTCCAACAGTAAATCAGACGAATTACTCTGGCGCGAGACCTACTTCATTTTGTTCTCACACACTCGGCGTCCCACGCTCTCCCAAGTGGAGGATGCGTTACTCCAAACCGGTGGGCGGCTCCTACTGAAAAATCTGGCAGCCGACGATGATGGCCTGTTTGCATCGCTGCTCGTGGAATCGCCTGAGGATCACGCGGCCGTGGAGGTGAGTTATGAAATGGGCGAGTCGGTGATTGAACAAAATTTGGAGTGGGCAAAAGGGTTACAAGATCAATTGCCTCCGGAACAATTACTCCAATTGGTAGAAGCAGACGCCCGGCTCGACGTCGCCCATTTTGAACGCAAGCCAGCCGCAAAAACCGCAGCCGCAAAAAGTGGAGAGCTTGACGATCCCTTTTTCTCCAACGAATATGCCGATGACGAAGGCCCCATGGAAATGCTCGATCCCACTTGCCTATTGACCGTCGTCGAAGCGTTGTCCACACTCACCGAGGGTGTAACCTACGATCCTGCCTCCGGTCAAGTTTTGACTTGAACGAGCTGCATTTGAGAATAAATAAAATACAAGCACGACGCGCAAGCGATCGTGTGCATGAGACCCACTTGCTTGCGCTGCGTGCTAGTATTTTTTTATCTACCGCTCGCCTAAATCGCAATACCAGCCGGCGATAGCCCCGTCAGGCAAACAAATATTTCCAGTCCTTTGAGTACCGAACTAAAGTAGCCCTAGAATAGAGATTCCTTAACCCTCTGAAAATTTTGGCTTGCCGCTAGAAACTGAGCGCTTGCCGCCAATAAACACTGCCGGCCCTGGCGGCAGCGGCGATAGCCCCAAGGCAAACGAATCTTTTCGGCAGCCAGAGTACCGAGTAAACGTAAACCCTACACCAAATTCACCACAACTTCCGAAAAGTTCGGCTTGCCGCCAATAAACACTGCCATGCTAGCAAAAGACGTCAAGACCGGCGCGATCATTAAACAAAACGATGCGCCACTGATTATTGAATCGTTCACCGTGCAGTCCCCATCTGCCCGAGGTGGAAACACGCTGTACAAATTTCGTGCGCGCAATCTGTTAACCAGACAAAAAGTCGATTTGACTTGCAAGGGAACCGACAATCTGGAAGAAGCCGATTTTGAACGGCGCGAAGTTACTCTGATGTATACCGATGGTGATCAAGTCCATTTTTTGGACCAGGAAGACTACAACCAATACTCGCTTTCTAACAGCGACGTTTCGGACGAGATGCCGTACGTCACGGAAGATCTCCAAGGTCTGCTGGCGTTAATTTACAACGGCGGCTGCATAGGCTTACAACTACCTGCCACAGTAGGACTAAAAGTGACTCAGTGCGACCCGGGTACCAAAGGCAACTCAGCCACGTCCCGAAATAAACCTGCAACCGTCGAAACAGGTCTGGTCATCCAGGTTCCCGAATATCTAAAAGAAGGCGAAACAATCAAAGTCGACACCCGCACCGGCGAATATCTCTCACGGGCTTGACTTAGTCTTGCCAAGCCAGACTTGGACAATAGCCGCGGATCTTCGTCTATTAAGTGACATCTCTTGTGCGCGGCGATTCTCCAAGATCTGTTTGGCGAATGGGCTAACGCCGTCTTGACAACCCAGACTTGGACAATAGATCACACTTTCTTCACTTTCCAAGCTGTTTCACGATTTCATCCTCATCAGGAAACGACTCAGTTTCGAGTTTGGAATAGATCCGCTTTCCATCCACATCAATTTCGAAGCAGCCATCGCCCGAAGGGACCAACTCCAATGTGGCAATTTTCTGCTTGTACTCCACTAACAATTTGGCCGCCAAACTGACAGCCTTGGGTTCGTAGTTTCACAACGAACAGTACTCAATTCGAACTTTCATGTCGTACTCCCCTAGGAATGAATGGACTCAAAAAAAGTTAAAAAAGCTGCTTCTGCCGTATGTTGGATTTCTTTTTACCAGCTTTCTTTCTACCAGTCTTTTTTTGATTGACGGACACTTTTTTTGCCAACCTTGCAGGCTTTTTCTTGCTTGCTGATTTCTTCTTCACAGCTTTCTTCACGGACGACTTTTTCTTGGCTGATTTCTTTTTGGGCGACCGCTTCGGCTGCGACTTTTTTTTGCCTGTTTTCCGCTTTTTGCCCGTGGTAAAAATATTATCCCAATTATCGGAATATTGCTGATTCGATCCAACGCGAACTATCGACATTTTTATTTAACTCCTCGTGTATAAAAATTTAAAAAAAACGTTCAACCTTGCTGCAGTAGATTCACCATTTGGCAAATATCTGACCAGGTCAGCTTCATCCACTGAAATTCGAACTATGAAGTTTTTTATAGCGAAATCGTACCGGTAGGTCAGCATCTTCACCCACTCGTTGACGCCGTTCACGCTCATAGGCTTCAAAGTTCCCCTCACACCAGTGGACGTAGCCATCCCCTTCAAAAGCCAGGATATGGGTAGCCAGGCGGTCAAGGAACCAACGATCATGACTAACTACGACCGCACAGCCAACAAAATTAGCAACCGCTTCTTCCAGCGCTCGTAGTGTATCGACATCCAAATCGTTGGTGGGTTCATCCAACAGCAATACATTGGAGCCTCGTCGCAACAATTTTGCCAAATGAACCCGGTTTCGCTCACCACCAGAAAGCACACCTACTTTTTTTTGCTGGTCAGGCCCCTGGAAGTTAAACCGTGAAACATAGGCGCGCGCATTCAACTTACGCCCACCCATATCCAGCGTTTCGTGCCCTCCCGATATCTCGTCATAAACGGTGTTATCAGCCCGCAGGTCGTCGCGACTTTGGTCGACATACCCCAGGCTAACGGTGGAACCAATCTCCAAAGTGCCACTGTCTGGCTGCTCTTGGCCCATCAACATACGCAAAAGGGTCGTTTTACCTGCACCGTTCGGTCCAATGATCCCCACAATCCCACCGGCGGGCAAACGAAAATTCACCTTATCAAGGAGTAGACAATCTCCGTAAGCCTTCGAAAGATTCACCCCTTCGATCACCAGATCGCCCAGTCGGGGGCCAGGTGGGATTTGGATTTCCAACTCATCAGGCCGATTTTCAAATTCTTCGGCCACCAGATTTTCGTAAGCCTTGATGCGGGCCTTATTTTTGGCTTGCCTTGCTTTGGGAGACATGCGGATCCATTCCAACTCGCGTGCCAAGGTACGTTGTCGGGCGGATTCCTTTTTTTCTTCCATTTTGAGTCGAGTCTGCTTCTGCTGGAGCCAAGAAGTGTAATTGCCCTGCCAAGGGATACCCTGCCCACGATCCAGCTCCAGAATCCAACCCGCCACATTATCCAGAAAATAGCGATCATGGGTTACCGCAACAATGGTTCCCGAATATTCGGCCAGATGCCGTTCGAGCCAGGCGACGCTCTCCGCATCCAAATGGTTGGTTGGTTCATCCAGCAGGAGCAAATCGGGCCGTTGAAGGAGAATTTTACACAGCCCGACTCGTCGACGTTCACCACCAGAAAGGAGCGTTACATCGGCATCACCCGGTGGCAAATTCATAGCACTCATGGCGATCTCTACCTGCCGATCCAATTCCCAGGCCTCCGCTGCATCGATCTTGTCTTGCAGAACCGCCTGACGATTCATCAGCTTTTCCATAGCATCTGGATCATCAGCCACCTTTGAGTATTTTTCTCCAATCTGCTCAAACTCCTGCAACAGCGCGCGGGTTGAAGCAACCGCCTCTTCTACATTCCCGAAGACATCTTTGTCAGGATTGAGCTGAGGTTCCTGCTGCAAAAATCCCACCGAAAACCCATCGGTCAGCTTTGCCTCACCATCAAATTCTTTATCGATCCCCGCCATGATCCGCAACAGTGTGCTTTTTCCCGATCCATTACGTCCCAGTACCCCGATCTTCGCCCCCGGATAGAAGGCCAAGTGGATATCGCTAAGTACTTCGCGCTGCCCATGTTTCTTGGTCAACTCAGAAATTTGATAAATATATTGCTTCGCCATGAAAGAATGTTTGGTGTGAAATGTTTGAATGTTGATGTTTGAAAGCTAATCTATTCCCATTCAATGGTTGCAGGCGGTTTGCTGCTGATATCGTATACGACTCGATTGACGCCGGGTACTTCGTTGATGATCCGTGTTGATATTCGGCTCAGCAGGTCGTACGGGAGGTGACTCCAGTCAGCGGTCATGAAATCGTCCGTATTGACGCTGCGCACCGCGATGGTGTCTTCGTAGGTACGTGAATCACCCATGACTCCGACACTTTGAACCGGCAATAATACAGCAAACGATTGCGATGTTTCCCGGTAGAGTCCCGCTTGCTGAATCTCGCCGACGACGATGGCATCGGCTGCACGCAAAGCCTGGAGTCGCTCTCGAGTGACTTCCCCTAAGCAACGTACCGCCAGACCTGGTCCGGGGAATGGGTGTCGCCAAACGATATCCTCGGGCAAATCCAATTGCAAACCGAGATTACGAGCCTCATCTTTGAATAAATCACGCAGTGGCTCAATCAACTCAAATCCCAATTGGTCTGGCAATCCACCCACGTTGTGATGCAACTTAATGGTTGCGGCAGGGCCATCAGCAGCGGCGCCACTTTCAATCACATCCGGATACAACGTTCCTTGAGCGAGGAAATTGACTCCCTCAATTTTCTCTGCTTCGTCAGTGAAGCACTCGATGAATTCATGCCCGATACGGCGTCGTTTTTCCTGAGGGTCAGTCACACCTGCGAGTGCCGTGAGAAACCGATCTTCAGCTTGGACCACATGCAGGTCCGTCTTGAAGTGGGCGGAAAACTCCCGAATGACCGCCTGGGCTTCATTTTGCCGTAGCAAACCGTTATCGACCAGTATGCAAGAGAGTTGTGGACCAATTGCCTCGGCCAGCAGAGCGGCGACCACGGCCGAGTCGACACCACCCGAAAGGCCACAAATAACACGACTCTTCCCCACGCGATGGCGAATTTGGGTCACCGTTTCGGCAGCAAAATCTCCCAGCTTCCATTTGCCGGTAGTCCCACAAACGTTCCTGAGAAAATTGCCCAGCACCTGATCCCCTGCGAGAGTGTGCGTGACTTCTGGATGAAACTGCAAGCCATAAACGGGCAGTTCTCGGTGCTTAATAGCAGCGTAGGGGCAAGTCGTTGTATGTGCCAGCGTGATGAAATGGTCGGCAATAGCTGCGACCTGGTCGCCATGGCTCATCCAAACCTGTGTCTCGGCCGAAATATCGGCCAGCAGATCGCCAGGTTCATCGATTTGGCATTGCGCCCGGCCATACTCGCGCGAAGGCGTATGGTCGACTCTGCCTCCCAAAGCCTGGCAAATCAACTGCATGCCATAACAAATTCCCAGCACGGGAATCCCCAAATGGCACAGTTGGCTGTCGCATTGCGGTGCGCCTGCTTCGTAGACACTGGCCGGACCGCCGGAGAGGATGATTCCCCGAGGCGCCAGCTCACGTAGGCGGTCAGCCGAAATGTCATGCCGGACGATTTCACAGTAGACGTTTTGCTCACGCACACGACGGGCAATCAGTTGCGCATACTGCGAGCCAAAGTCGAGCACCAGAATACGCTCTGCAGCAGTGGCATGAGACGCTGGCGGCGTGGTGGAGGGTGAGGATTGGGCCATCATGATCCTGCGGAGCCTGTCGAGTTATCCCGGCAATAGGTAAACGCGGTATTATGGAGCTTCTTGGGGCGGGAGTCCATAGGTTGTCCTTTTTTCACCACATATCTGTATGCAATTGGGGGCTTTTTGACTCGGCCCGTTGTGGAATCTTGGTGAGTAGGATTATAGTGAAGAAGTCGATTGTGACTTGCGGATGAAGAAAACCTTTACCCTGAAAGGACTTGGCACACTTGCACATCTTGCTCACCAACGACGATGGGATTGATGCGCCCGGTTTAGCGGCGATGGAACGCGAATTGCAACCTCTGGGTCATGTGACCGTCGCTGCCCCACTGACCGAACAGAGCGGCGTCGGCCATTCCATCACTTATTTAACCCCACTGATGGCGCGTAAGGTTTTTGTCAGGGATCCTCAAAGTGGTGAGGATCGTCAGCGTGGCTGGGCGGTCGAAGGAAGCCCCGCCGATTGCGTGAAACTGGCCATTACCGAACTCTGCCCCCAACGTCCCCAGTTGGTGGTCAGCGGCATCAACAGTGGCCAGAATGCCGGGATCAATGTGCTCTATTCGGGTACCGTGGCCGCGGCCATAGAAGGAGCCTTTTTTGGTGTTACCAGTTTCGCCGTTTCACTGGAATACAATGAGCATGCTCGCTACGAACAGGCAGCCGCAATGGCCGCCCAAATCATTGCACAAGTATTGGAACGCAAGGATGACCAACCTCAGTTAATCAACTTGAATATCCCTGCCGCAGCGTTGGACAAGCCATCCGAGGTCCATGTGTTACCAATGGCGACCACACCCTGGGGAGAATCATTTGAACAACGACATGATCCACGTGGCCGGCCCTATTACTGGGCCACAGGCATGCATCCGACACCACCCAACCAAATCGATACCGACTTATCAGCGCTCAAGTCAGGACACATCACCTTGACCCCGTTAGCATTCGACATGACCCAGCGTGAGCAATTGAAGGAGATGCAAAAGTGGAAATTGAGAGTTGAGAGTTGAGAGTTGAGAGTTGAGAATCCAAGATCAAGAGGGCGGGGTCTGGCTCGTTTTTTCGCCCGTTGTGCGTGCCAACCAAAGATCGGCATGTGGCGAAAAAAGGTGCCTGACCCTTTCAATCCGTTTACATACAAACTCCCTACCCACAGAGTGCGAACCATGAAAAAATTGACTCCCCATTTGCTGCTGTTGATCAGTCCAATGCTCGTTTGCCTGGCTGGCTGTGAAATGCCTGAGGTGGACCAACCGGTCACGACGCCGGTGGTGGAGGATTCGCCATCGGAAGTGGCCGAATTGACGGAAACCGAACCGGCTGAGCCTCAGGAATTTACCGCCAATGATCCCAAAAAAGGAAAGAGTTCACGTTCCGCAGGCGGCTATGCAGGGGCCGTTTTTGGCGCTCGGTTTTGGGCCGAACACCAAATGACGATCAACCTCATCAAGAAGGGTCTGAGCTTGTACAACGCTGAGCACGGCAACTATCCCAAGACCCATGATGAATTCATGGAAAAGATTATAGACGACGGCCAGATTCGACTGCCAGAATTGGACGAAGGCCAGGAATATATTTACGACCCCGAAGACCATACGCTCAAATTTCAAGCCGTTGAGTCTCAAGAAGGATTGGCTGCCGAAGTCACCGAAGAGCAAACACCTGAAACCGACGAAAGATAAGAAAAACAATACCACTAGAGATTTACTCCGATGAATAGCTTCTCCATAAAATCCTGCGTGCTGCCAACCAGGGCCCTGCTGGGAATCCCCATGCTCTTGCTGCTGGCCACCTCCGTAGTTGCCGAGGAAACCTGCGGCCCACAAGTCGACAGTTGGATATTTCGCCGCAGCCAATACAGTCACGATCCCGATAGTGGCGCCCGGGTAGCCCAATATGCAATGAAACCGGCCATTGAAGCGCTGCCTGATGTACGCCAGGTTACCAGTGGCTATTCACGATCGCGTACTGTTTTGCGTGGCCCAGACGGTTCCAGCGATACAAGTTATCGGGTCCAGAGCTACGGTAATGGCCGTGGCGGGATGGATGCTCAGTGGGAACGATTCCACGACGCCTGGCGTGGCTCGACCATCGGTGGTGGCCGCTTTTCTACCGGAGGCTTTGGAGGCTACGGACCTTATGGTGGGTATGGCGGTTATGGAGGGATCCCCGGTTATGGCTATGGAGACGGGGGCTATGGAGACGGGGGCTATGGTCCTGGATATGGTCCTCGCTACCGAGACTATGGGCGGCCCGAATTTAGGGATCCCGATGCTCGCCGACTCGATCCAGATGGAGCCGATAGTTTCCCATCGCGCGATCGTCATCGCTCCGATCGAGAATTTTTCAGACACCCTGAGGATCGTCATGTTCACCCACATCTATACCCCGAAGGACGCCCTCCGAAGGGTGATCATCCATCAGACGGTGATCATCCATCAGACGGTGGTCATCCATCAGACGGTGGTCATCCATCAGACGGTGGTCATCCATCAGAACGTTGAGGGAATGGAACACATCCTTAGCCCGCATATTTCACCCGTTTCTGCTACGGCGTCCCAAGTCATTCCGTGGCTGCGTTATGTTTCAGCCAGCGATCCTCAGCGTATAAAAAACACGACTGCGGTCGCAAACCTCACATGCCTTGCCACGAAAGGACTTAAAACGCCTCGCGACGAAACAGATGAAATATGCGGGTTAGTTCCTGTAGACTTACTCAATCGCGTCATCAATGAAAAATGAAAAATGAGAAGTGCAAAGTGGGGATTATAAAAATAGTCGAAATATCATCGATTCGTTAATTTTCACTTTTCATTTCTCATTTTTAATTTTTCACTAGCCTGAACAACTGCATGACATTCATATCGTGTGAACTCAGACAATCGCATTGGGACATTATGCTCACCACCTGCCAATCCTAACGCAGCCTCTGGACGCGTTTTACCGGGTCGAAGGTTTTACCTCGAAACTTGGCCGTGTAGGCTGTCACCAGCCAACGTTCGTCTTGATGAATCCAGTGGAGCTGAACTTCGTCAAAATAGACAATTTTCATGCCGGTACGACGATCGACCGCATCGAATAAGGCGCGAAAGCGACTGATTGCCTGCCGAGGATCTACAGCCGTGTCGACTTCCACATGAAGTTGACCACCCACGTGCGTTTTGGCTACCTGAAGACGGGGCAGCAAGGCCTCGGCATCGTGTCGAACCTGTTTGCCAGTGGGGGCTAAAAAGGCAAGTAGAACAGGGAGATCATTCGCTTCGACTGCGGCTGCCAATTGGTGGGTTGCCTGTTCGACTTCTTCACGCTCGGTGACAACGAGCCATTCCAACAACGCCAACAATAGGGTGATCCCTACAAGCCCAATCAACACCAGCAGTGAACTTAAGGTACGCCGGGTCAGGTAAACGAGCCCCGCAAATATCCCCAGCGCGGCACCAACGGTCCAGATCGGAACCGGATTTTCCAGCAGCCAGGTCATGACCGTCCTCTACGTCTGTGCGTAGCCAACAACATCAACAGCGATGTCCCACAAATGGCTCCCATGACCCCTGCCAGCGGCCACAAACCGATGAGAGTATTGCTCGGAGTAGAGTATACGGGCTTGGCCACTGAATCCAAATCTATAAGCCGATCCTCGCTGGAACCACTTTTTGTCCCACTCTCAGTGGCCACATCAAGGGCCGGCTGATCTCGGGCCGGCTGATCACGGGCCTGCCAATCTCTAGCCTGATAGCGACGTTCGATTCCCGACTGCCGCTTCCCAAACTTGCCCCCAGTGGCCAGCAACGCTGACAACCCTACCGCCGAAAACAGGGCCAACCACATCCAGGGCGAGTCAGTAATCGGTGGGGTGGAATTCACAGCATTCTCAAAAAAGTGCTCTAAGTCAGCGACCACCTGCTGAGCAAGTGGCTTGAGGAAGCCCCCTGAAAGGGGCCAAACAGAAACACAGGGGGGTTTGGGGGGGTATCCCCCAATGAACTGTCAATTGGAGTTCCATTTCTCTTCCACCTCGAACTGAATGATCCTGCCACTGACTAAGTAAAAGTTGTAAACATCGACTACGTGGCTACTCACCCTGGGATGCATTGGGGGCTGCCCCCCCAAACCCCCCAAGTATTCCGCGAAGCATCACCGATCATAAATGCCACCCCTTTGAGCTATGCTATTCCATTCACTACCAAACGGCAGAGCCTGATGGATGCTCACAAGCAGAGCTGGTGATTTAGGGACGAGAATTAACGAACACCTAGCGCCTCTTAAATTGTGGCCCGCCAAACTGGGCTGCATCGCCAAGCAATTCTTCGATTCGCAGCAATTGATTGTACTTGGCGAGTCGGTCCGACCGCGAAGCGCTGCCCGTTTTGATTTGGCCAGTTGACAAAGCTACCGCCAGGTCGGCAATAGTCGCATCTTCGGTTTCACCGCTGCGGTGACTGGTTACACTGGTATAGCCGTGCCGATTCGCCAGACGGATTGCTTCGATGGTTTCTGTGAGAGTCCCAATCTGATTCACTTTGATCAGGATACTGTTGGCAACCCCTTCATCGATACCACGCTGCAAACGCTCGGTATTGGTAACGAATAGATCGTCTCCAACTAACTGAACCTTATCGCCCAGCTTTTCAGTCATCAACTTCCAGCCATCCCAGTCGTCTTCGCTGCAGCCATCCTCAATCGAACAGATGGGATACTTATCCATCCAACCGGCAAACATATCGACCACATCACTGGAGCTCAGTTCATTGCCTTCAATTTTATAGACTTTTTTCTCAGCGTCGTAGTATTCGGTCGCAGCCGGATCCATGGCGATCCAAACTTGTTCCCCCGGCTTGTAACCGGCCTTTTCCGATGCCTCCAAAATGCAATCAATGGCTGCAGCATTGGTTTTCAGGTCGGGAGCAAAACCTCCTTCATCGCCAACAGCCGTGTTCAGCCCCTGCTTGCTTAGCACCTTTTTCAACTCATGAAAAATCTCGCAACCACAACGAAGTGCATCACTAAAGCGTTCAAACCCCAGGGGCATGATCATGAATTCCTGGATGTCGACCGAATTGTCGGCATGTTCCCCGCCGTTGATGATATTCATCATCGGTGCAGGCAGCAGATTTGCGTTCGAACCACCCAAGTACCTGAATAAAGGCAGTTCGCAATATTGGGCCGCCGCCTTGGCTACTGCCAGTGACACCCCCAAGATGGCGTTTGCTCCCAAATTCTTCTTATTCGGTGTGCCATCCAAGGCAATCATCTGCTGATCGATGGCGATCTGCTCGAGAGCATCAGCGCCTATCAGAGTATCGGCGATCTGCTCGTTGATATGTTCTACTGCCTTAGTCACCCCTTTGCCACAATAGGCATCGCCCCCATCTCGCAATTCCCACGCCTCATGAATCCCCGTACTTGCACCGCTGGGAACCGCAGCCGAACCGATGGTACCATCGGCTAAAGTCACATCGACCTCCACCGTGGGATTGCCACGGCTGTCGAGAATTTGGCGTCCGCGAATGTCAATGATCGTGCTCATGACCTGTTCGATTCCTTTAAAATTTTCTTTAGATAAAGTTCGTAATTCAAGTTTCAGTGCCCGTTTCAGTACCCGTTTCAGTAATCGAAGCCGACCTGACGGAAGTTTTTCAATTTGGCAAACCCCTATGCAAGCGGCTTATCCACTCGCCATTGCTTGCGCGTTTGGAGGTATATGAAAATGCCATTCTAGAGCTTGTTCCCTGTCTGTCGACCCAATCGGGTATCCAGGTGAGGAAATTGCTAGCCTGGATATTTCATAAACTTCGTCGGCGAGAGGCCGAAGAGTTATGTGGCTGCAAGGCAAATGGTAATTTGGGTGCGGAACGTATTTTTCATACATGAGCACACCCAAATTACCATTTAACGCAGCAGACATAGTGCTATTCAGACTCGTGGCAGAATGTTTATGAAATATTCGGGCTAGCCTGGATGTGAAAATCCCCACAGACTGGCAAGCTGAGATTTACTACGATAGCGTGAGAGGTCAGTCTTTCATTCCTCGCATGATACACCCAGGGAGACTTTCAGACGTGCCCCACGAACCCATTGACCTATCATCCCATATCCTCCAACCCGCCAGCAGTATCAATGAAACAGATACCAGCCTGGCAGGCGCGACAGAACGGTCTTTAGATGGGCTGCCTCTGGACGTCGAGCAATCCGTTCGCCAACGTTACGAAGCGGCTGCCCAAGAGGCCGAGCCAGCCCTATGCTGTCCGGTCGACTACAATCCCGAATATCTTGCGGCCATTCCTGAAGAAATCATCCAACGAGACTATGGCTGCGGCGATCCGTCCAAGCATGTAGCCCCAGGCGACCGGGTACTCGACCTGGGCAGTGGCGGCGGCAAGATCTGTTACATTGCCGCACAAATTGTGGGACGCAAGGGCCAAGTGGTAGGTGTCGACCGTAATGACCAGATGTTAGCCTTGGCCCGCAAATACCAGCAGCCGATGGCTGAGCGACTTGGTTTCAGCAACACCGAGTTCCGCAAGGGGAGTATCCAGGACCTGGCTCTCGATCTGGAAACATTTGAAAGCTACTTGGCACAAAATCCAATTAGCTCCAGCAGTGATTGGCTGCGAGCCGAAGCGCATGCTCAGAATCTTCGTGAAACGAATCCCTTGGTAGCCGATGATTCGATCGATGTGGTCGTTTCCAACTGCGTGCTAAATCTGGTCAGTCAGGAGGATCGACAGCAGCTATTTCGTGAACTGTTTCGAGTTCTGAAACGGGGAGGAAGGGCAGTGATTAGCGACATCGTGTGTGACGAACCAGTGCCTCCGTCGCTTCAGAATGACTCTCAGTTGTGGAGTGGATGTATCAGTGGAGCGTTCTTGGAAAGTGAGTTTCTTGAAGCTTTCACCTCTGCCGGTTTTTATGGGGTGGAAATCCTTTCCCGACAAGAAGCTGCTTGGGCCACCGTGAAGGGAATCGAATTTCGTAGTGTCACCGTGCGTGCCTACAAAGGCAAGGAGGGCCCCTGCCTCGATCAGCGGCAAGCGGTGATTTACAACGGACCTTGGAAGCAGGTTCTCGATGACGATGGACATACGCTCGTACGGGGCCAGTGGACGGCCGTATGTGGTAAAAACTATACGATTTATACTCATGAGCCCTATGCGTCTCATATCACTCCGGTGCCACCACACCAAGATGTGCCCGAGGATCAGGCCTTGGAATTCGATTGCCACCAGGATGCAACGCGCGATCCAAGGGTGACCAAAGGAATCGACTATCAAGCTACGCAATTACCAGGTGACGACTGCTGCGGTACAGACGGGTGCTGTTGAGAGTTGGAGAGTTGTGAGGCGCGAGTTAAGAGTTAGTACTAAAAAAACTAGCAACCAAAAACTCGCGATTCACAACCCTTACGCTACCCCTGCTTCACAAATACGGCCCTGCTTCACAAATACGGCCCTGCTTCACAAATACGGCCCTGCTTCACAAATACGGCCCTGCTTCACAAATACGGCCCTGCTTCACAAATACGGCCCTGCTTCACAAATACGGCCCTGCTTCACAAATACGGACCGGTAAACGGGTGCTTCATGCAAGCGGGTCCGACGTTCGAAGTGGGTACGGTAATCGAGTGTATACTCGGCAGGCCGTTCAGGCACATCCAACGGACCCTCCAGAAAACTAGACGTGGCTATTTTCAACGGATCCTCTCTCAGTTGGGTAATTCGCTCCAACGTAGTATCGTAGTATTCTTTTACATCGGTCCAAAAATGCAACTGGCCCTTGGGCTTCAATACACGCATGACATCATGCAAGAACTGATCATTCAGTACACGCCGCCTACGATGCCGTCTTTTCCACCAGGGGTCGGGAAAATAAACGTGTACCGCGGTCACTCCATTATCTGGTAGCATTTCATGAAATAGACGCAGGCCATCTCCATGCACGGCTCGGGCGTTGGGCAATTCATGGCTGACTAGCCGTGCCGCGGTGAAGCGGGCGTATTTCCGGGAAACTTCAATTCCCAGAAAATTGTGTTCGGGCAACTTGGTAGCAGCCGTTTCCAGGAAGAGTCCCTTGCCCGTGCCTATCTCAACTTCGAGTGGTGCGACACGCCCAAACAGCTTCTGTGCATCCCACGGTTGAGGCAACTGGTCGAGATCGAAAAAGTGGCTCGACAATTCAATCGCAGGGTCAATTTTTTGCAGTGCGCGTCGGCCCATAAGTAGAATGTGGATTGCAGAATGCGGAAGAAATTTCAGTGCTCAATTCTCAGGCAGAGCCGACTTGGGTAACAGGATGCCGCGGAGCTGTCCTTCACAGACCAATGACGTATCGACAAAGGCTTGAAACAGGCAAGTGATCATCCTGCTGCGGCGGACTTTGAGTTTTTTGCAGGCAATAACCAGCCGATCGCCCGGTCGAACCAATCCCCGGAACCGAACATCGTCCAGTCCCCCAAAACCGACAATTCCTTCACCCAAAAGATCGTGCACGCCGGCATGGTAGGAACAAAGCTGAGCGGCAATCTCACACATGATCACCCCCGGCATCAGCGACATGCCAGGCATATGCCCGCGTACCCAGAATTCCTCATCCGTAACGTCCTTGTAGCCAACACATATCCCCGCCTCAAAATCGTCGGCAATAATCGCCGTTATTTGCTCCATTTCGTAGCGTTGGGGATTGTAGCGCCGGATTTCGTCCAAGTCAGCCACAATGTGATCGAAATCGAGCTGAGTGGGATCTACAATCAGGTCTTTGCCTGCCACTTGCGAACCTTTCCGCGAGGAAAATACAGCGAGGTTAATACGGCCCAGGAGATACCAGCCCAATAAACGTAAGGACAGCCCGGTAAATATGCAGTGGCCCAATCAACAAAGAAGCTTACCTTCGACTGTCTTAGGTTTTAATACGCTGCCTGCGCTGTTTGCGTGGGCGGCTGCACGCGGGGCGTTTACCGTGATTGGCTTTCTTAACTTTTCGGCCTGGCTTTGCCATGGGACGATGTCTCCTGTTTAGTTGCCGCCTAACTTAGCTGGCGGCCTAACATAGCTGGTGGGTAGAAACGGATGTAATATGCGGGCTAGCCACCCGGCATCTAAAGCTCATCAGTGTAACACCACCCCACCAGCGGGTGAACCCAGAAAAAATCGACGCAGCAAAGGATTTTTAGAGCCCTGCCCCCTCCTGACTACTGCCTCTGGACGGGCTTGTCGAATAATTGCCTTGAATGGTTTTATTTTGACAGGATATACAGAATGTACAGGATCAGTCAGCGACCACCTGCAGAGTAGGTGGCTAGAGGAATCCCCCTAAAGGGGGCGTGCAAAAACGGCTTGCCAGCAAAAAAAGGTCTGTCCGAAAAGCATAATGCACCAATGAAATTACTATCCGGTAAATCTTGTTTATCCTGTCTAAAAATTTTTAAAATTAGTTCGTCAACAAGGCCTCTGGACTCTCAGCTCCACACCCTCTAATCTCTCAAATCCCATGCATCGATCCAGGTGGTTTTTACTGGAATCAGGTGAAATTCCTTCTGTAAACGCTCGTGCATGTCTGCCAAATGGCCGGCACCATAGAAAACGCCCAATTTCCGCTTGCCAGCAGCCTGTTGCTGATGCAGCACTTGCAGGGCTCGCTTATTCCGTTCGGTGATTAATGTCGAACCATCGGGTCCCGACAGTCCCGCCAGCAGAGCCTCCATCGAACCGAATTGCTTCGCCATGACGATTTTTAGCTTTCTGGCCCGATCCTTGGCAAACAAGGCGGTGAAAAGATCTAAGTCGGTCGACTCTCCCTTGGCCGCCTGCTGACTTTGAAGGGCAATCGACTGGCCCATCATTTGAAAGTACATCTTCAAGAAGCCTTCATCACGTTTCTTCATGGATTGCATGAATTCCTGGGGCGACAAATCGGCGTGGACAAAGTTAGGTTGGGTATAATCGATTTGCTCCAACTGGTGTTCTACTTCCAACATGCTCTTCATCGCATTTTGAATCGCTCCCAAAGGATTCGTGCTGGAGGCACCACGGCCACGGGGCACTTGCGTGCCTTCCGGTGCAACCAGTTCGTAGAGCAGCGCGTCGTACTGGCGAAAACGACGATTGAGTTGCTGATAGTAGGCCCGATCCCCGATGTGAACCGCCCCAATCAAGTCCACGGTCGCTCCGGTGCCTGTCTGGAGATTGCCTGTGTGGAGATTGCCCCCACCCCCCTCTTTACGTGGAACATAGCGGACAATAGCGGTTTGCATTGCCAGCGGCTTGCCATTGGAATCGAACAATAAGCGGACCCACTCGGTTCCTACCTCCTTCTCTTTGGCCTTCCCATCCACTCCATTGGAAGCAACCGCTTGAGCCGTGGCTCCCGGCTCTGAGGTAGGCCGTTCCAAGGTAGCCTGAGGAGCAGCAACTGCTGGCAAAATGAGCCCACTCCAGCAACCAATAACCGTCAGCGTCTGAAAAATGTTCTGTTTCATAAGAGTATCACTAATCTCAATTGGGAAGGTGGGGGAGATTTGGCTTCCAGCAAGTATATCCTTGCATGCCGGCAGAAACAAATTGGAAAGTGAGGCAGAAGCTCAGAATCGTTGCGGGCAGGAGCTAAGCCGCATATTTCACCCGTTTCTGCTAGCACCAGCAAATTCCTCAGTCTTTACCGAACTTACTCAACTCCTGCAACCGGACTGGCCGATACTACCGGCACAGACAGTCCGCGCTTGGTAAGTTCGAGCGCGAGCCCAACAGCACCACACCCGTTCATGGGTGTCACCGACAAGGGTAACCAATGTTTGCTCAAACATTAAGAAAACGAAACGTGTGTCAGTCAATTGCCGCCGGCCTGCTGGCGCTCCTCCTGGCCCCTGCGGCTCAAGCCGAAGATGCCTTTTGCGATGATGGCTGTGAATATGAAACACAGTGGTTTGAACCGGTTGATTTCGATTTCAACTGCCGTCCTATGCGAAAAAGTTGTGGCTACTTTTTCAACTACGACAAACTCACCTGGAACATGTCCGGCGAGACCATCACGATTGGTAAGAAGGGACTGGTGGTCCAATCCGAGAACATATTTGGTACTAGCCCCAATTCGGCAGGCACCACACCTCAATCCTACGCTATCATCAATGGCATTCAGGATGCGCAACCCAACGCTGAGTTTGGTACCGGAGATCGGTACGAATTTGGACATTTCAGTGGTGATCATGGCTGGCTGGTTGGCGTCCTGGACGGTCCTAAGGTAACCACCTCGGAAAATTATGGATTCCAGGGAATCATCTTGCCCAATTCGCTGCCCTTGAGTGAGCGAATTTTCAATCCATTGAATATGAATTTCAACCCCGATATTCTACCCGAAACTTTGACTGAGGCACTAGCCAATGCCCTGAGCGGCAGTAGTTTGCTAGGCAGCGCCGACTTGTCTACCAGTCGCAATGGCTTTGGAAGTGTCCATGTGAATTTTGAAACCCCAGCAGATTATTTGCTCGGTTTCCGCGATTATGCGACCAATGGCGCCGACAACGAACTGGGCCCAACCGTTGGTGGACCAGGACGCAGGCTGACTGCCGTGGCTTTCACGACAACTATTGACACTGACCAAAATGGTGACCAACAAGTTCAAGTTCAACTTAGCAGCGGCACAATAACCACCGGTGCCGATGGTATCACCGACGATTTAGATGGCGATACCTTACCAGGGTTCTTTGTGACCGGCATCGACACCGATGGCGATGGCACCATTGATGTCATCACCGGCACTGGAGTCGATTACGACGATCTACACCTGTATAACGTCCGATTTGACAGTGTATTTGTCAAAAATGTCACCGAGACCCAGGGTGTGGAAATCATGAAGACCTATGACCTGAGCAATCGCCACTTGCCGGTTAAGGATCAGAACCAACGAATTCAAATTGCCGGTGGTGTACGCTTCCTATCGCTGCGAGACCAATTCTACTTTGAAGGTCGTGGAGACGTCCTGGGACGTACCTATGCCGATACGCGTGCTCAAAACCAAATTGTCGGTCCACAGCTTCGGGCCAGATGGAGCAAGCAGCTTCGCAGCCGTTGGTTCATGAATCTCGATGGTCGATTCATGTTCGGGTACAATATCCAAAATCAAAAACAAGACGGAGCGGTTGGCGAAGATCTGGTCCCAGGCGGATTGAACAGCCTGGTTAACGCCCAGCCTAACGCCTTCGCCTACAGTCGCACGAAAAACAGTTTCTCACCAGTGGCCGAATTCCGAGCTGAAGGAGGTTACCAACTGACCAGCGCAATCGCGTTGAAACTCGGCTACACGGCCACTTACATCGACAACATCACCCGAGCATCCCAGACGGTACGCTGGTACTTACCCGATATGGGTCTGCTCGAAGGTGGAAATCAGGGCATTTTCATCAACGGTGTAAACTTTGGCCTCGAGTTGATCCACTGACCCGGATGAATTTAATCTCTGTCCCAAGAGTTTCCAAACCCTGGCCGCAAAGCCAGGGTTTTTTTCTGCGCAGTGAGAATCCGGACTGGTTCGATTTGCAATCCTCCTGACGACCCCCTCCCGAGGGGGTGTCCTGACCGATTTTTGCCCTATAATGGTAAGATTATAGGCACATTGGGGCATCCACTCGCAAAGGACCGATTCGGTCCATGGTACGTGATAAGTTTGGCCGAGGAATCAATTACAGTGCATTTGGATCATCTTCCGGGTTCGTTTTTTGGACCGTCAACCTTAATTGAATTGCTGCGCCATCGTGCGGAACACCAAGCGCACGACATCGGTTTTCAGTTCATGTCCGATGGTGAGCACATCGACATCGAGTGGACTTATGCTGATTTGGACCGGAAAGCCCGATCGATTGCCGCCCAGTTGCAAAACATGGGCTTGGAAGGGGAACGGGCTCTGTTGCTGTACCCCTCAGGAATGGACTTTCTTGCCGCCTTTTTTGGTTGCCTCTATGCGGGTGTGACGGCAGTCCCAGCATACCCACCGCGCCGCAATCGCAACATGGCACGGATCGAATCGATTTCCAACGATGCGGAAGCAAAGATTGCCCTGACCACGGGAGTAGTGCTGGAACGGGTACAAACGATGATTGGCGAAACGCCCTCGCTCCAACGGATACGCTGGCGCGCCACGGATGGTTGGGACGAGTCCCTGGCCGACGAGTGGAAACGTCCCGATGTGCATGGCGAAACTCTGGCTTTCCTGCAATATACTTCGGGAACCACGGGCACGCCCAAGGGAGTCATGCTTTCGCATGCCAACTTGATGCACAATTCGGCCATGATCTCTTATGCTTTTGAGCACACCCGTTCGGGCTGCACCGTATTCTGGCTGCCCCTCTACCATGACATGGGGCTCATCGGTGGAATTTTGCAACCCCTCTACATCGGCAAGGTTAACATCTTTTTTTCACCAACCCATTTCTTGCAAAAACCGGTTCGCTGGCTGCAAGTGGTATCGCATCTCGGCGGCACCATCAGCGGAGGTCCCAATTTTGCCTACGACCTGTGTGCCGAAAAGGTAACCGCGGAACAAAAACGATCACTGGACCTGAGCCGTTGGACCCTGGCATTCAACGGCGCCGAACCGGTTCGGGCCGAAACCATCGATCGTTTCAGTCAGGCATTTGCCGAATGTGGTTTTCGTCGAGAGGCCTTTTATCCGTGCTATGGTCTGGCGGAGGCCACACTCATCGTAGCGGGGGGCTTCAAAGAGAACCCTCCCACAATACGCTCGTTTGACCGTGTCGCCTTGGAGAAGAATCAAGCCAAATTGATCGAGGTTCCAACTGCTGGGAGTGCGTCTACAGAGAGCCCGGGAACGGATAGTCCGGCATCCGTCAAACACGACTTAGTGGGTAGTGGTGGCAACCTGCTCGACCAGCAAATTGTGATTGCCGACCCGGAAACCTACGAGCCTCAGATAGAGAACCAAATTGGGGAAATTTGGATTTCCAGCCCCAGTGTGGCGCAAGGCTACTGGAAGCGTAAAGAATTAAGCGAGGCAACTTTTCACGCCTATCTCAAGAATGGCCGGGGTCCTTTCTTGCGTAGCGGCGATCTGGGATTTTTACGCGAAGGCGAATTATTTGTCACGGGTCGCCAGAAAGACATGATCATCTTGCGTGGAGTCAACCATTACCCGCAAGATATTGAAATCACACTTCAAGAAGCCCACAGCGAAGGGCGACAGGGTGCGGCTGCGGCATTCGTTGTCGGTGAGAGTGGCCAGGAAAAATTGGTGGTTACCCAAGAGGCGATCCGGCGTCGTGGCCTCGATTTTAAAGCAATCATGGAGGCAATCCGCAAACAAATTGCCCTGCAACACGAGCTGTCCGTAGCGGCAATCGTAATGCTCAAGCCGGGCAGCATTCCCAAAACTTCCAGCGGTAAAATCCAACGTCATGCGTGCCGAGCTGGCTATCTGGCGGGCACCTTGGCGGCAGTCGCCACCTGGTCGGCTGAAACGGGTGAAGTCGAAATTATCAAACGGGCGAGACGTGTACGCACAAAACCGATCACTCCCGATCAAAACGCCTCAGCCGAAGCACCACAGACACTTACCCAAGAGAACTCTCATGCCCGTGGTGAGAAGGCCCTTGGTGAGAAGGATCCAGCCAAGCTGCGATCTGGCCAGAACAATGGCCAACCACTGCCAGTTGTCGATTCGCGCTCTGGACCAACGGACTTGAAGCTAACCGGTTCCGAACAAACGGTCGAAATTGTCTATGAGCATATCCGAGCCGTAGGCCGCGAACGGGCCCGCAACCTAACTTGGGATACCAATATCGTAGAATTGGGGCTCGACTCGCTAGAGCGAATGGAAATCATTGCTGGACTAGAAGAGGCATTTGGCGGCCGTTTCCCTGAGCACGTGTTGGTGGAAATGGAAACGTGTGGCGAAGTCGTCCAGGCGATCGAACGCCACCTGGGCGACAAACTTAAAGAGCCCAAGCATCCATCAGCAGGGTTTCCTTTAAAAGATGGGGCTTCTTTACAAGATAATGGGGCAGTCGATTATGTGGTACCTGAGGAAGACTATCAGTTCCACAAGTCGGCTGAGTACCTGCGGCTACAAGAAAATTTAGAAATAACAAAAAAGGCCGGCCTCACCAATCCTTTTTTCAACGTCCACGAAGGTATCACGTGCGATCGCACCACCATTGAAGGACGCGAGTATATCAATTTCTGCAGTTATAATTATCTGGGCATGTCGGGGGACTCCGTGGTCACCCAGGCCGCCAATGAAGCGACGGGCAAATATGGCACCAGTGTGTCCGCCAGCCGTGTGGTATCGGGTGAAAAACCATTACACCGCCAACTAGAACGCGCGATAGCCGACTTCCTGGGCACGGAAGACTCGATTGTGTTTGTGGGTGGCCACTCGACCAACGAATCGACGATTGGCCACCTGTTTGGCCCCAATGATTTGATCTTGCACGATGCCCTGGCACACAACAGTATTCTTCAAGGCGCAATCCTTTCTGGAGCCAGGCGGCGGCCATTTCCTCACAACGATTGGCATACCTGTGGACAGTTGTTGGAGCAGTACCGGCACGAATACCGCCGAGTATTGATTGCGATTGAAGGCGTTTACAGTATGGACGGAGACTATCCCGAACTGCCTCGATTTATCGAAATCAAGCAGAAGCACAAAGCCTACTTGATGGTCGACGAAGCACACTCACTCGGTACGATGGGTTTGCATGGACGTGGGATTTCGGAACACTATGGCGTCAATCCGCGCGACGTGGATATCTGGATGGGAACACTCAGCAAGTCGTTGGGGAGTTGCGGCGGCTATATCTCTGGCACCAGAACACTGGTTGAGTATCTCAAGTACACGGCTCCCGGGTTTGTCTACAGCGTTGGCCTTACTCCCTCCAACACGGCTGCGGCGCTGGCCTCGCTTGAACTATTGCAGGAAGAACCGGAGCGGGTTGCCCAGCTCAATGAAAATTCGCGATATTTTCTGGAACTGGCCAAGCAAGCGCGGCTCGATACGGGACTGAGCAATAACACGGCGGTAATCCCTGTGATCACGGGAAATTCCGAATACGCACTTCGATTGTCTCACCAGCTGCACCAACGGGGCATCAATGTCCAACCCATCCTGTATCCGGCGGTGGAAGAGAGTGCGGCCCGTTTGCGATTCTTTATCACCAGTTCCCACACAAAAGAACAAATTCGCACGACCGTCACTGCTGTAACCGAGGAATTAGACCGAATCTGTAAGAGAAGCGGAAAGTGGAAAGCGGAGAGTTGCAAGCCGAAGGTTGAGAAAAGTAGATGGTAGGCGTTTACCATAACCGGCGGTAGGACCAAGCTAGGCAAACAAATATTTTCAGTACGTTAATTACCGATTATTGGCAGCCTCAGCACTAGAGTCTGCTATCTATCTGAAAATTTTGGCTTGCCGAAAAAACCAAGCCAGGCAAACAAATATTTTCAGTACCTTGATTACCGATTATTGGCCGCCCCAACACTAGAGTTTACTATCTATCTGAAAATTTTGGCTTGCCGCAATAAACGGAGCATACTATGTCTCAGGCAATTGTTGAGCCGGGTGAATTGCGACGATTTGCCCATCAGTTGAAGAGTTTCAACGAGGAATTGGAAGAACGTCTATCCTCACTTGCCGGCCAACTCCATGCGCTCAACACGACCTGGCGTGATGGGGAACACAAGAAATTTTCCGACCAATTTGAACAACACCTAAGACTGATAGCACGTTCCATCGATGCCACCAAGGAGTACGTCCCGTTCCTACTGCGCAAAGCTGAGCGCATTGAAGAATACCTGCAGCAAAAGTAGGAGAGTTGAAAGTTGAGAGTTGAAAATCCAGAGGCAAAAGTCAGGCAGCCAGAGTCTGACAGATTTTTTACCAACTCCACACTCCACACTCCACACTCCACACTCCACACTCCACACTCCACACTCCACACTCCACACTCCACACTCCACACTCCACACTCCACACACCACACACCACATGCCTGCCCAGGTATATTCGATCGAATCCATCGAAGCTTTTCGGGTGGCTCTGCTGAACTATCAGCACCGGGTCGAAGACGCGCTGGTGGAATTGAATAGCCAGATCCGACGTGCTGTCGACTGGATCGAGCACGACCGGCCTGCCCATTGGCGTGAGCAGGCGAAAGAGGCTGATCGGTGGATTCACGATGCCAAACTCGATTTGGAACGCTGTCTGATTTACCGAGCGACCGACCGTCGACCGGCTTGTCGTGAGGAGCGAGTCATGCTGAAAAAGGCAAAAGCTCGTCGGGAATATTGCCGTGATAAAATAGAACGCGTACATCACTGGAAACGCAGTCTGCACCACCAGTTCTACGAATACCAAGGACGCATAAGTAATTTAAAACGTATACTGGAACATGATATCCCACGAGCCAACGCAGCACTGCTGCACATTCTTCGACAACTCGAACAATACCAACTCGAACAGCCTCCCCCAGCCAACCAAACAAGCGTCGAATCACAAGCCGCCAACGAAAAAAACGCTAACACTAGTTCCACAGATGACGAAAACAAAGCACTGTAGACTGAATACTTACCATGGCAACTTTCGATTTATTCACTGGCGCCGCGCACCTGCGTGATGCCACCGATGAGCTTCAGCTTGCATGGCAGCAAACTACGGAGCACTGGAACGATTCCGTGAGCCAGAAATTCTGCCAGCAATATTTGGAACCGCTCGGGCCGTCCATGAAGCTGAGCCTCGATTCCATTGGACAAATAGGCCAATCCATCCAGCAAATGCAACGTGAGTGCGAATCCTAAAATTGATCGAACCTAACCTGTCAACTCGGCACGTCCTGGAATTGATGCTTGATCTGCAGCAATTGGCCGACCAACGTGCCCAGGCCGAAACGGCAATTGCTGCTCGAGGAGAAAAAGAGCGATCAGCAGCCGAACAGGAATACAGTACGAACAATCAAAGGCTACACGATCAACATACGATCGATCATCGTGATCTGGAAAATGAATTCGCCCAGGCCAAACTGCAAGCGGTTGATAAATATGACCAATTGCAACAGTCTGCCCTGCAGCAGCACGACCAGTCAATTCAGCAAATCAATTCGCGCTGCGCCCAAATCTCCGCCGATGCAGCACAGAAACGACAGGAAGCCAGTTGGCAAGCGCATGCGGTCTTCGATGCGTCTAAAGACAAGCCTCAGCAAAAACTCCAAGAAACCAACAAGCAGCTAGATCGCTGCTGGCAGCAAATGATGGGGCTTCAGCGAGATGCGCAGACCTTGCTGATCAGGCGCAGGCTTAAACAGATCATGGAGGAGGTTCCAACCGATGCTTTGCCCCAATCTGGCAAACGGGATACTCAGACAACCGAACTATCGAACTCAGCCCCTTCGATCCCACCAACAAAACGCAGCCCTGCAGAGAAAGATCAGTTACTGGAAACCATCCACCAATTGCATCAAGAAGTACTCACACTCGAATCACAGCGTCTTCCGACGCTGCTGCTAGAAGGCTGGCGTTGGCTAACCTGGTGGCTGATGACATGCCTGCTGGTTGCCATTCCAAGCTGGTTTGGTTTCTCCTCGATCGTGGCCTGGTCTGTGATCGCTCTTATGGGTGGGGGAGTGCTAACCATCATCGCTTATGCCCTGCTCTACCCACACTGCCGGCGACAATCACTCCAGCAGTTCAAGGTTTTTGGCGAGTTATTGCATATCGCCGGGAAACAGCATCGTACGGCCTCAGACCATGCCAAAAACACGAGCCTTCAAGAAACGCAGTCGATTATCCAAAATCGTGACAATGATCTGGAAACCGCCGAGTCTGAGCATCGGCAGACGATCGCTTCGGCTCAATCGGATCAACAGATCAAGATCGAGCGCATCGAGTCTCAGTTCCAAACCCAATCCAACCAATATCTAGTGCAACGTGAAGAGGCACTTGAGACCGCCGACAAAAAATTTTCTTCTTTGCTCAAGCAACTGGCTATCCAATACCAATCGGCTTGCGCCAAAACTAAGCAAACTTACACCTGCCGATGCTCTCAAGTGGAACAAGAGGAGAAGGATTCTTGGCATGACATGGCCGAGCAATGGCAACAAGGGTTTCAGAAAATTGCCAGCCAACTAGATGCTCTCAACGAAATCTGCTCGCAACAATTTCCAAATTGGGAAGAAACCACCTGGCAACAATGGCAGCGTCCCGAAGAGCCGCTGCGAACCATCCGCTTTGGCCACTACCAGTTGCCCTTGTCCGCGGTGAAAAATGGCTTGTCCGCAAACCAACGCCTTCACCCAGAGAAGACTACGCTCGAGATACCGGCGCTGTTGTCGCTGGATGAGCAACCGCGTTTAATTCTCTCGGCAAGTGGCCAGGATCGAGCTAAGGCTACGCATCTATTGCAGATGGTGATGCTTCGTTTCCTGACAGCTCTGCCTGCCGGCAAACTTCGCATGACCATCCTCGACCCAGCCGGCTTGGGAAATAATTTTGCGGCATTCATGCATTTGGCAGACATCGACGAGCAATTGATTGGTCCGCGAATCTGGACCGATGGGCGTCAACTGGAGGAACAGTTGTCGCTGCTCTGTGAACACTTGGAAACCGTTCTACAGAAGTACTTACGCAATGAATTTGCCACGATCGATCAGTACAATCAGCAGGCAGGCGAAGTTGCCGAACCGTACCATCTGGTGGTCGTGGCTAATTTCCCCAACGGTTTTAGTGATGCAGCAATTGAAAAGTTATTAAAAATTGTGACCGGTGGTCCACGCTGTGGGGTTTACCCACTGATCAGTCTTGATACCCAGTTGAAATTACCTAATCTGTTCCATCAACAGGAATGGTTGCAGGAAGCGGTTTCTATTGTATGGCAGAATGGAAAACCATTTTGGAACTACCCTCTCTTTGAGAAATTGACCTTAAAACTGGATACCTTACCTTCCGCCGACCGGTTTACTGAAGTGCTTCGTGCCGTCGGTCACGAGTCCCATGAAGCAAATCGTGTGGAGGTTCCTTTCTCATTAGTGACACCCCCTCAAGATCAACTTTGGGGTAGAGACAGTAGCAGAGAACTCACCGTCCCAATCGGTCGCGCAGGTGCCAACCATTTACAGTCACTCCGATTGGGCATCGGCACAGCCCAGCACGTACTGATCTCCGGAAAGACGGGATCGGGAAAAAGCTCTCTGCTGCATGCGTTGATTACCAATTTGGCTCTGCATTACAGTCCTGAACAGGTCGTATTTTATCTGGTCGATTTTAAAAAAGGAGTTGAGTTCAAAGCCTATGCCACCGGTGAATTGCCCCACGCTCGGGTGATCGCAGTCGAAAGTGAACGAGAATTTGGCGTGAGCGTATTGGAACGCCTCGACGTTGAACTTCGTCAGCGTGGTGAGTTGTATCGCAATTTGGGCGTTCAGGACCTGGCAGGGTATCGGGAGAAGAAACAGGAAAGCGGAAAGCGGAAAGCGGAAAGCGGTGGTCAGAGGCCAGGGGTCAGAGGCGAAAAATCGGAGGTGGGGGAAGTGAAATTGCCGCCGTTGCCTCGTGTGTTGTTGGTGATTGACGAATTTCAAGAGCTGTTTGTGACCGACGATAAACTGGCTCAAGATGCGGCCCTTTTGCTCGATCGACTGGTGCGTCAAGGACGTGCGTTTGGGATCCATGTGCTGCTAGGGTCGCAAACCTTATCAGGAGCCTATAGCCTGGCCCGTAGTACCTTGGGACAAATGGCCGTACGGATTGCATTGGAATGCAGCGATGCGGATGCCCATCTGATTTTGAGTGATGACAATTCCGCTGCGCTGCGTCTCCATCATCCTGGTGAAGCGATTTACAACGACCAAAACGGCTTTGTAGCTGGCAATCAACCATTCCAAGTGGTCTGGCTCCCCGATGACCAGCGGCAACAATACTTGGCCCAGGTCAGGACGCAGCAATTGACAACAGAAGCCATGCATGCTGGGCGAAAGATCTGCCCTCCCATTGTTTTCGAAGGTAACTTGCCAGCCGATCCGCATGACAATCATGCTTTACAGCAGGTTCTAGCGACCCAATCCATACGGCCTGTCAGTGAACCAACAATTTGGCTCGGCTCGTCCGTTCGAATCGAACCGCCCACCGAATTGACATTCCGGCGTCAGGGAGGCAATCACTTACTCATTGTCGGACAAGCAGATCCATTTGGGATCCTGGCAACCGCCGTCGAAACTCTGGTGGCTTACGGAAATACCGACTTAACCCACGGCAATCCCGGTCCTATGCATCTAACCATTTTCGATGGCGCGCGTCCTGAATCGGATGCGTATCAAAAATGGTTACAGTTGATCGAAACCCTGCCCACAGCAACACGGAATTGTGAAACTCACGTGCTACAACCTGGTGGCATCCAGGATGTAATCAACCAATTGGCCGATGAGATTGCACGTCGTAGTTTGGATACCAATAAAGTCTACCCTCCTCACTATCTGGTGATTTATGACTTGGCTCAATTCCGTGAATTACGCCGTACTGAAGATGATTTCAGTTTTTCCAGTAGCAGTTCAAAAAGTGTGTCGATCGATCACCGTTTCCGCGAAATAATACGCGAAGGGCCCGCAGTCGGTGTGCATCTGCTGATGTGGTGCGAATCGTACAACAGCCTCACTCGGTCGATCGATCGACTTACGTTGCGCGACATTGATTACCGCATTGTTTTACCGATGAGCGCAGCAGATTCTTCCAGCCTGATCGATTCACCCGAAGCTGGACACCTGGGTGAAAACCGGGCCTTATTCTATCGCGACGATCTGGGAACCCACACCAAATTTCGACCGTATGCGGCAGCAGCGCCACAGAGAGTAGAGAAGCGGAAGTAGAAAGGGGGGAGAAGGGTATGGCTGTCGAGAGCAACCCGCCTGTCTCTGTGTGATCACAACGCCTTTTCAATGAGAAATGAAAAGTGAAAAAAAGTCAGCGACCATCTGCAAAGCACTCATCGTACAACACAAGTCGTGACGATCTCCGTTTTAGGCCCGGAGGGCCGATATAGCCCTAGCCGGTGGTGTAAGGGGCTGTTGATTTAATGCCCAAAGGTGACAATCACATCAGCCGCCGGGCGTTAGCCCCCGGTTTTGTGGCATGTTCTGAGGTAAGTACCGGGGGCTAACGCCCTGCGGCTGATTAAATCAACAAGCCCGTAAACCACCGGATGAAGTTGAAAATATGTCGACAGGCCCGGAGGGCCGACACAGCCCGTTGCTGTATTGTGTCGGCCCTCCGGGCTTATTTGTGTGGTACGATAAGTGCAAAGCAGATGACTAAAGGACGGGATTAGAAAACCGGCAGATATTCGCCATGCTCTCATATCGTCAATTGGCATTTCTCATTTTAAAATCACCACAACTCTGCCACATCTGAGATTACCTCTTACCCCTGCCCCCTGCCCACAGTTGCCTCCTCATACGTACGCAGGTCACCTCCATCCCGTTTGGCTTGGTAGTTATCCAGGGCTATCCCGTACAACCGCTGGCCGCATGGAGTTGGATAGTCGCCGGTGATGCAGGCACGGCATAGCTGTTCGACCGGCTTGTCAATGGCTCGGGCGATGGATGGAATGGGTAAGTATCGGACTGAGTCGGCGCCAATTTCGGCCGCCATCGCACGGAATACACGTTCCCGATCTTTTTCGTGCAGCAATTCGTACGCCCCCTGCCCCTCTTGAAAAAACTGCGGTGCGAATAATTCGCCAATGGTCGACATGTCGATGCCATAAAAACAGGGTGCAACAATCGGTGGACAGGCAACTCGCACATGAATTTCACGTGCCTGCCCAATCTGGCGAATCTTGGAGATCAGCACTCGCATTGTGGTTGACCGAACAATCGAATCCTCAACCAACAACACCCGTTTCCCTTTGAGAACCTCGGGCAATGGAGTGTATTTGATTGCCGCTTTGCTCGCTCGGTTGCTGCCACTTTCGATAAAGGTTCGGCCTGAGTAGCGATTACGAATGAGTCCCTCAACACTAGGTACACCCAGTTGGTAAGCCATCGCATCGGCTGCCGCTTTGCTGGTATCAGGTACGGGAACGACGATGGTCTCTAGTTCCTCTGTTTCAGGCTCCGAGTTGGCCTTACTGTGGACAGGTAAATCTTCTAACAGAGCCAGTTCCACGCCCAGTGCCTTGCGCGAAAGATAAACACTCCGATCATCCAGCGTGCTGGCCACATTGGCAAAATAAATCCACTCAAAAAAACAATGAGCATTTTTTGGTTTTTCGGCAAATTGTTCAATTTGCAATTCTCCACCGGTGACCGTTACCGCGTAGCCCGGTGCAAGTGACTTGATGCATTCTGATGAAAAACCAAGGTTGAGCAGGGCAACGCTTTCACTGGCCGCAGCGAATAGAGGACCATCGACAGCGTAACAGAGTGGCTTGATACCCAATGGATCGCGGGCCACCAGCATATCGCCCTCTGCGTTGAGAAACACCAAGCTATAGGCCCCATCAAATCGCTGGGCCAAATTATGCATGATTTCGATCAGTGGCAACTGCCGGTCACCCGCCAGTTCACGACTGATTTCGTGCATAATAATTTCAGTATCGGTCGTTCGAGTCAGGTGATGGTCATCTTCGGCCAGAAGTTTATCACGAAGCTCCGCGTAATTGGCCAATTGGCCATTGAATGCAAAGCTGAACCACTTGCGCTTTTGCAGATGATGTCGCTCGAACGGTTGGGCATAGCTGCAATCCTCAGCGCCACAGGTCGCGTACCGTACATGCCCGATCGCCGCTGAACCAGCATATTCGCGCATTAAGCTCTCCGCCTTACCCTGGTGATTGAGCCGAAATGCTTCGCTCACCGATCCCAGTTCTCGATAGGTGTCGATCAACTGGTGTCGCCCCGGGTTGTAGGTGGTGAATCCGGCTGAAAGCTGGCCCCGATTCTGGATGTCCAACAGCATCCGTGGTACCAGTCGGGAAATCTCCTCAGGGCCCTGGGGCGGGCAGATCTCACTTGGCTGATAGCCCGTTTCCTGGGGGCCCGTTGGTAGGTGATAAATGGCTACCACACCACATTCATCGTGTAATTCACTCATATTGCATGGTCCTGAAGATCTTCCAGATCAATAAATTCGATCGCTGAAATATGTGTGGCTTCCAGCACCACTTGAGGTGCCTGGCCCATTTCCAATGCCTGCTGCCACCGCTGAGCACACAGACACCAACGATCCCCGGAGTTCAGTCCTGGAAATCCATACTCAGGGATGGGCGTACTCAGATCATTGCCAACTTGTAGAGAAAACTTCAGGAAATCAGCGGTCACTTCGATGCAAACGACATGTAATCCCAAGTCGTCAAGGCCCGTACGACAGCAACCATCCCGATAGAACCCGGTCATCGACACAGTGCAACACATCTCAAGCTGAGTACCCAGTACATTCTTACCAGCCTTTATGCTTTCTTGTGACATATTTTCCCATCAAGGGGTAGTGATCGAAGGGGGAAAATGACAAACAGCCTACCCATTTTCGCATCTTTACGTTTCTGGTCAACGGGTTAAGTAGGCGTTAGACGCTGGTTGCTAGACGCTCGTTGAACTTATAATTAGAGCCTAGCAACCAGCGTCTAACGCCTATTCAACCTTGACCCAGCATGGTTCGCCGCTATACTCCCGCCGCCTGTTGCTTTTGCAGACCACTTTTCTCGACATGCTGGAAATACCATGCAAGCGTCTTTTGTCGACATCCATTGCCATTTGCTGCCTGGAATCGACGATGGGGCCAGCGATTGGGATGCTACGCTAGCGATGGCCCGTATGGCCGTTGCCGATGGGATTCGAACGATCATCGTGACACCTCATCAACAGGGAAATTTTGCTACCAACCTGGGTGACGACATTCGCCGCCAGACGACCGAATTACAAAACCGGCTGATCCATGCCGAAATTCCACTCACCGTGCTGCCTGGTGCCGATGTACGTATCGAAGACGGTATGCTAGAACGGCTTGCCAGCGGTGTCGTGCTATCGCTGGCGGACCATCGGCGTCATGTTCTGCTGGAACTTCCTCACGAACTGTATTTTCCCCTCGAACCACTTTTGAAACTGCTCCGTCAGCAAAGCCTTGTGGGAATTCTGTCCCATCCGGAACGCAATCGGGGCATTCTCAGTCGGCCTGAACTGATTGCACCCTTGGTAGCCCAAGGTTGCTTGATGCAAATCACTGCTGGCAGTCTGATGGGCACATTTGGCCCCGATTCACAGAAGCTGGCCGAGTCGATGCTGGTTCAAGGTACCGTTCACTTTTTAGCCACCGATGCGCATAGCCCTACGCGGCGGCGACCGCTTATGCAGCGAGCATTTCAACGAATATACGAATTGACAGACGAGCGAACGGCATGCCTGCTCTGCATGCAAAATCCAGCTCAGGTGGCCCGTGGGGAGACTGTTTCATCTCATTTATCGGACTACTCGGTACCCCCGAGAGGGTGGCGCCGTCTATTTTCCAGGAAAAAGGCAGGTTGATGCGAACGCTATCCCGTCGCAAAATGCTCGCCCTAGGGGGAGCGATGGCAAGTCTCCAGATACTGGATGGCATCCGGCCTGCTCTGGCATCCCCAACGTGGGTAGACCGGCAAACTTATGGTCCATTCCATTGCCAGGCGACTTTTCCTCTGAGTCCCTATGGATCGATTTTCCAGGAACTATCGGCTCTCGGGCGCGAATTGGAACGGACCTTGGCAATTCCACCAGCGAACCTGCCGATCGATCTCTACTTGTGTGGAGACGAATCGACTCATCGAAAGTTTTTAAGCCAGCTTTACCCACGGGTACCTTATCGGAGAGCCCTCTACGTACAACGCGATGGCCACAGTAGTGTCTATGCTTACCGTCAGGCTGAATTTGCCATCGACATGCGTCACGAATGCACCCACGCCTTGCTCCATTCCAACTTGGCGATGGTTCCTCTGTGGCTCGACGAAGGGCTCGCGGAGTATTTTGAAATGCCCGAATCAAGGCGGGCCTCTGGGCACCCTCATTTCAACCGTTTGCGTTTGGAGTTGAAATTTCTTGGTATGCTTCGATCGGTAGAGAATCTGGAACAAAAAACTTCGTTGGGCGACATGGGCAGTGTCGAATATCGGTTTTCCTGGGGTTGGGCCCACTTTATGTTACATGGTCCAGTCGAAGCCCATCGTGTGCTAGTTCATTATCTAGCTGACATTCGTCAAGGAAATCCCCCCGATAAACTCTCACTCAGGTTGCATCAGGCCATACCGAATCTCGATGAGCGAATGATACAGCATTTCAAATATTGGAGTTAATCCAAATATTTCCCGTTTTTCAGTAGCGGTACAGGACTGAATGAGTCGATGATGTCGGATAGACCAATGGGCTAGATTCCGTGCGATTCTCATATTTCATGACAGGGATGGTATGTCTTGGGCAAATATTGTGTGCATGGTACAGTGATACATCCGAAATGCTAGGTGATACCAAATGAATATTAAATCTTTCAGAGCGGCTGCCCTTGGCTTGGCTTGTGCCGGTATGTTACTCCAGCCCGTTGCGCTAGCTGCACCCCAATCACTCCCCGTAATGGATGTGGCTTTGCAAGACAATGGTTCACTTGTAGGGCAAGTCACGAGTGATCAGGGACAACCTTTGGCAGGCACGCCTGTTCTAATTATGCAACGCGGGAAAGAAATTGCCCGTGTCTCCACAGATCAACATGGCGCTTTTGCAGTTCAAAATCTGCATGGGGGCGTTTATCAAGTCGCATCAGCTGGACAACAGGGTGTTTTCCGTTTGTGGGCCCCCCACACGGCGCCTCCCATTGCACACCAAGAATTGGCATTCCAGGCCGACCGTGTCGTACGCGCTCAGGGTGGAGCCAGTACCTTTTCGAAATTTACCGGTTGGGTAAAAAATCATCCACTTATGACCGGTGGTATTATTGCGGCTGCTATTGCTATTCCATTGGCGATCGACGAAGTCGATGACGATTCTTCCAGTTAATGAGGTACAACTCACATCGCACTTAAGACCTGTGATGCTACTGCTGGCTACAAATGCTCTTTGCTTATCACAAGCGAATTGTTAGTCTCCCGCAGCCTTTTCTGAAAATCTTTTCTCTTAGGCTCCACCGCACTCATATGCTTCGGAGACCTATCATTCACAAGGAGGTGAAGTGATGCGCAAAGTGCTGATTTTACGAGGTGTGGCCGTTTGGACGGCAACCCTAAGTTTGCTGTTTCCCCCACAATTTGTCATGGCTGCCGGCGACCATGCGATCGAGTCTCGGGGTACCATTGTCAATACGAGTGCGACAACGGCTGCTCGTGAGACTGTGCGTATCCGTGACGTAGAGCTTGGCCAGCATGGACAATTCGTCGGCCAACTCGTCAATGCCCAAGGACAACCGATTGTCGGGGCCGCCGTCACACTGCAGAATCAAACAAAGCAACTTCAAACCACTAGCAATGCACAAGGCCAATTTCAATTTACTGAGGTCCATGGCGGTACTTACCGTTTGCAAACCAATCAGAGCGAGCAAATTTGTCGACTCTGGCAAAACGGCACCGCGCCACCCAAGGCGAACCACAGAATGTTGCTAGTTCAACAAGACGGCCAGGTCACCCTCGGGCAAAACTGTGGCACTCCTGTCTGTGGCAGTGGCGTTGCAGGAGGTGGAGCAGGAGGTCGAGCCAAACGTCTTTTGACTCATCCACTTGTGATTGGTGGTCTAGTTGCTGCGGCCATTGCCATCCCTGTTGCGATTCACAATTCGGACGACGATGACCCTTCAAGCTGAGGTGGTCGGGCCCAATCCTGATAAGCGATAATTCCAGGGGGCGAGAGAATTCTCTCGCCCCTTGTTTATTGCGGCAAGCCGAACTTTTCGGATGGTTCGGTGGCTGGTTTTTTAGTGCAACGCGACAAGGGTTGGCAAACGACCGAAAAGATTCGTTTGCCTGTGGGGCGTTCGCCAGAAAATGGTTCGATTGTTACCGTAGGTTAACCTTTTCAGGCTAACAAACTCACGCATCTGGCGTAAACTTTCGTAATACTAGCCTAACCTACATCCGAACGCTACCAAGCGACCTAACAGGCAAATTATCCACCATGCTACGTCATCTACTGCTGCCAATCGATTCACTCATCTATGGTGTTGCTTATGGCCGCCTGCAGCACTTGATTCGATCTCCTAAGCCATTGGATGCAGAGCGAACCTGGCGTGAAATGACCACGCAATTGCCAGCTACGGTGGATTGGGTACGTACTCAATGGCCCCTGAGTCCCTTACGCCCGTTATTGATCGCAGCCAAGATGAAACAGGACCACCTGCTTGGGATCTCTGCGCACTATGATGTGTCTAACGAATTTTATGAGTTGTTCCTTGACCGCAAGTACATGTTTTACACATGCGCAGATTTCACGACAGGCTCGGAGACATTGGAGCAAGCACAACAAAACAAAGCTGATTTCATCCTGAAGCTGATTGACCCTCAACCGGGACAAAGAATTTTGGACCTGGGTTGCGGTTGGAGTGCAATGCTCAGACGAATTCACGAACATACAGGTGACAAAGAAAATCTACACGGAATCACTCTCTCACGCCAACAGGTCGATTACAATGACCAACACTACGGATTTCAAGTTGAGTTCGACAACTTCATCACTCGCGACTATGAAGCAGAGCATTACGATACGATTTATTCCATCGGATCCTGGGAACATGTTCGACCCAAGGAAATCAAGCCCCTATTGGCCAAACTTTATCGAGCGTTAAAACCGGGCGGCCGACTGGTCAAGCACTATTTTTGCCGCGTTCCCAAACGACTGTTTGCCATGGCCACTTGTTCCCAAATCTATTTCCCTGGATCCATAGGCCAGTCGTATCAATACCATGTGAAAGCATTTGAAGAAGCCGGCTTTCGCATCGAACACCGCTCGATTCACGATTACCGGCCCACATTAAGGGCCTGGTTTGATAACCTGGTACGTGAACAAGAGAAAGCCTTGGAGCTTGTCGATGTAGCAACTTACAACCGCTATCTGACGTTCTTTCCCGCATCGTGGCGGTATTTTGATGACTGCATGGGCATGGTCGTACGTTGGGTACTGGTGAAGCCGTGAGAGGTTGCTTTGACAGGGCAATATCGTGCCAGCAGCTAGCTTTGCTTCTAGTGAACGTGCATTTCTATGCCCTCTCTCCCCGCGATTTGTCTTGACACCCGGGCAAGCCATGTCTACGATTCGCGACTTGTTCCGTGGGCTCTGATGCCCCTGACCTCCTCAAATTGTGCTTAACCTTACCCGCAAGCGGCGATTCCTTGATGTCAATGGACTCTCCAGATGCAATCATTACGAACAAGGGCGACGTACGAACGTTGGCTCTACTTGTGCTCTGTTGGATAAGCGCAACGTGTGTGACTTGCACACATCCTGCAGCGCATGCCCAATCGCCCAGTGGCGAACCATCCCGCATTGAGCGACAAGTTTCCGCTCACGCACCCATTGCGAACTCCTATCAAGCCTACACCCTAACGCATACGAATGCCGATGGAGTAGAACCACTGCTACAGAAGATTCTCAGTCAGCAACCGGAAGCTTTTCGCATCGTCGTGAATTCTCAGGCGAATCAAATACTCCTCCAAGGGTCAGCCGAGGTGCAGCATACGGCTGTCGAGCTGATTCATCTATTAGATCGTCCCATTAAAGGTGTTGCAGGAAAAAGACAAGAGATAGAGGCCGCCAGCTCCCCACCAGCGCATCAGCCCATCGGACAGCTTTCATCTCAATCGGTAAATTTGAAGCTAACGAACGCAGCGCAAGTTTCCAGGCAACTTCGAGCTTTGTTGGGCAGTTCGCTGCAACCGCTTACGGACTCTGGTGTTGAAGATAGTCTCTATGCCTGGCACACAAAGACAGACCGGAAGGGTTCCATACGATTTGAGTTAAGCCGACAGTTGGTGACAGTATCGGGATCGACTAACAGCATCCCACAAATGATTCGGATACTGAACGCATTTGACCAGGATCCGTCCTCATCAGACGCATTGAAAGTTTTACGTGTACGCACCGAGGCGACAGAATTAATCAGCCAGACGGCCAATCGTATCCAACAATTGCCTGTCAGGGTTGGGAAGTTTTCTCGAAATTCCGTCTCCAATGGCTTTCAATCTCTCCGTCAAAGTCCATTCGCCAGTTCATTGTTCACAACGGCAGTAACCGGTGATTCGGCAGCGAAATGGTCAACCGATCAGCGCGCCCAAATTGCCAGCTATCAAACCGGGCAAAATCATTCTTCCGTAGTCGCAGCTCAATTTGAATTAGAGGCCACTACTGATAAGGCAAACGATACGGAGCAGACCACGTCGGGCAAACTTTTGCGACAGCTCGGTTTGGATGTCAATATCGAAGTCCTGCCCGACCTGGATGTGGTCATTCTGCGTGGCCGTGATGATGAGGTCGAACGGGTTGCCGACATCATTCGTGAAATCGAACAAATCGCCGACGAAGTAGAAGCACAAATCGAAGTTGTCTCTCTCAAGCATACTAGCAGCAGTGCGCTTGCCAAACTGGTTCAAAGCACCAGCACGACGCTTCTCAAAGGACGACAGGGGCGTGCTACCGTGATCTCGCTCGACACCCCCAATGCTTTACTGTTGATCGGCTGGGGGGAAGCACTCAAAAGTATTCAAGAATTAATTGACAAGCTGGATACACCCGTTTCTCCGGATGCGCAGATGCAAGTCTTTCATCTTCAGCATGCCAATGCATCCCAAGTGGGTCGATCGGTTACACAATTTTTCTCTTCGGCTTCGGGCCTGTCAGCACAAGTCAATGTGGTTACCGACCTGCGTAGCAATTCACTTGTGATACGCGCTGCACCGCGAGACATGCTAACCGTGGAAAATCTGATTGAACAATTCGACGTGAGCGAAACAGCAGCATCGGAGCAAGTACGGATTTTCAAACTAGCTCACACTTTAGCTTCCGACCTGGCGTCTACGATTACCACCGCGGTGAATTCAGTTCGTGGTACCGCCAGTTCCAAATCGGCCAATCTAGAATTACTGGCAGTCGACGCCGAGGGAGAACGAATTATCAAGTCGGGGATTCTCGACCATGTCAGTATCCACCCCAACACACAAACCAACACACTGGTGGTTACCGCGCCGGCAGAGAGCATGGAATTGGTCGCAGCCCTGATCGAACAGCTTGATCAGCCCGCTTCCACCGCACAAATCAAGGTATTTCGCATCATCAATGGCGATGCCAACAGTATGGTTCTCATGTTGCGTTCCCTCTTGCCGACCCAGACCGGGAGCAATACGCGACCACAGTTATCGGGTAGCGAAGGAGAAACGTCATTGGCTCCTTTGCGGTTTTCAGTCGAACGGCGTACCAACAGCATCATCGCGGCTGGCTCGACCGGTGACCTGCGAATCGTTGAAGCACTGTTGATGCGCCTCGATGAACACGAAATGAAACGCAGACGAAATACCGTTTATCGGCTCAGAAACGCTCCCTCGGTAGATGTCGCTCAAGCGATCAATCAATTCCTGATCAGTCAGCAACGAATTCAACGATTGGCCCCTGGCGAATTGAGCCCCTTTCAATTGATCGAAAGTGAAGTAATCGTGGTGCCCGAACCGGTGAGTAACTCACTGATCATCAGCGCTACGACCCGGTTCTACGAAGACATCATGAACTTGGTCGAAGAGCTCGACGCACAACCGCCGCAGGTAATGATTCAAGTGCTGATCGCGGAAGTTGGCCTGGGCGATGTGGATGAGTTTGGCGTGGAATTAGGCCTGCAAGATTCCGTCCTGTTCGATCGCAGTCTGCTCAGCGAATTGGTCACTACCACCAACAGCATCTCGTCCTCCACTGCTGCGGGCATCATTTCCAACACCAACGATATTGTCCAAGGAGCGAACAACATTCCTGGATTTTTATTCAATAATTCGCTCGCATTGGGCAACAGTGGCAGTGATATATCGTTGAATGGATCCAATCGAGTGGGGTCACAGGGAATCTCCAGTTTCTCTGTAGGTCGTATCAACGACCAACTGGGATTTGGCGGACTGGTACTATCAGCCAGCAGTCAAAGTGTCAGTGTCCTGATTCGCGCATTGCAAGAAAGCCGCCGTCTTGAGGTCCTCAGTCGACCGCAAATTATGACCCTCGACAACCAACCGGCCTTTGTTCAAGTTGGCCAGCGAGTGCCCTACATAACCGAATCGCAACTGACAAACTTTGGCCGAGTGAATCAGGTTGAATTGATCGATGTTGGGTTGATCCTGGGAGTCACCCCGCGTATCAGTCCTGATGGGATGGTGGTGATGGAAGTCGACGCCGAAAAGTCGTTGGTCGGCCCCGAGGAAGAAGGCATTCCCATCGCCATTTCACCCAATGGGGAAGCAATTAATTCACCCAAGATCGATATCACCACGGCTCAAACCACCGTCAGCGCCGCCAGTGGTGAAACTATCATCCTGGGTGGTCTGATTACCAAACGAAGTAAAAACATCCACCGCCGAGTACCCTTATTGGGTGACATTCCCTTACTGGGCGACCTATTTCGTTACGATCTGGTCGATACTCGGCGGACCGAATTGCTGATCATACTTACGCCTCGAGTCATTCTCGGTCCTAAGGATCAGGAGCGTCTCAAACAGGTTGAATCAGCGCGGATGAGCTGGTGCGCTGCTGATATTCATTCACTTCTGGGCGAAGGAATTTATGACGAAGCAAATATATCTGGTCAGCATTCACAAGTTCCCATCATTTATCCAGATCTCAATCCTCGCGGCCTGCTCGATGCCAATCCAGACGAAGTGCAGGAGTCAGTAACGATACCTGATGAACTGCCAACAGACGAATCGGCACTCCCATTTCCCATACCAGCGGATACTGCCGTGTCACCTTCGACAGGGCCTTTAGCGACAGGGCCTTTAACGACGGGGCCTTTAACGACAGAGAATGTCGTAACAACTCAGTGGCAAGCGGGTGCAAAAATCCAGCCAAATGCTTACACGGAGCTGCCAAAAGCTGAAGCAGCGAAGGCACCAGAAAAGCCTATCGCAGAAAATAAACGTTGGAATCCCCTGGGATGGCTGCGAAAATGAATGACAGAGAGTCCAGAATCCGGAGTATAGCCCACATTTCTCACACTTTCCTGCTACGCGGCGGCCAAATCCTTGCCTGGCTGCGTCAGACGGCGCAATTTGACCATCAATGTATGAACAATACGTATCTGGCCAAATGGCTTGTCTTCCTTGCCAGACAAGGACTTACCACCGCTCGCGACGAAAAGTGTGAGAAATCCGGGCTAGAGCCTAGAGGCCAAAGATTCTCATGGTTCCTATTGATTTTTGGGATGGGGCTGTTGAGTGGATGCACGGGGATTTTTTCCGACCATGATAGCCTGATTCCCTGGTTTGAAGGAGATGCCATATTACCCACGCGCATCAATGCGATTTGGAGCAACTCCGTTTTACAACAACCGGGATATTCGGGGGTACGTGGAGTTGGTGGCCGATTACTATTTTACCCAGCTCAGAACAGAGAGCCGATCACCGTGGAGGGCACGCTGGTCGTTTACGCCTACGACCAGGGCAAGAAAAAAAGTGCCAAACCTGCTCGGAAATACGTTTTTCCCGCAGATCAGTTGGCCAAACATTACAGTAAATCAGAGTTGGGCCATTCGTACAGTTTTTGGCTACCCTGGGGAAATACCAACGGACCTCCCAAGCAGCTAACTCTCATTGCTCGCTTCGAACCTAGCGAGGGCGCCGCGGTCCTTTCCGATCCGGCCAGTCAACACTTGCCTGGCATCTCTCCTGAACTCCTCGAAAATCCAATGGTCATCCGTGAACAACTTTCCGATTCGTCTGTGGATGAATCGGAAACAATCCGGCCTGCCCAGTACGTTGCCAGCGATGACAAAGACCAACACAATTCTCCATCCAGAGAGACCATCACCATCGATGTACCACCTTCATTTGTGCACGGCCATGACAAGCTCAGCGTTGTGCAACAAGAATTTCTGGAGCGAATGAAAGAGAAAAAGTTCGATCAACAGAAGCTTCACGACGGCGGCAAAAGACACGACCAAAACGGTGCCCTCCCGAACCGATCACTTAACGTTTCCCAGGATGGGGCTGAATCTTCAGCCGATTTACCACCTTCGACAGACTCGGTTCAAAACGCAGATAAGCTTCGGCCAGTTGCCGATCCTCATCCGACGCGACGACGCCTGCAAGCGTGGCTGTCCGAGCGACGACCTCAACGGAAAGCGGGCCCACATGGTGGATCCGAATTGAATCGTTGAGAAGCTTTTCTAAAGAGACCTCTAAGGTTGCGGGTGCCACCGCATCTACGGTAAATCCAATCGCCATGGGAGGTTCGTAGATACCGCGAGTCGTCTGATTGGTCCGTTGTGTGGCGAGATTGGCATTTTGCTGCAACCGCACGCGCTGACTTGAGGTGGCGGTACGAACTTCGCCATCGGTCGATCCCTGAATCTCACCTACAAACGAAGACATTTCATTCAGGTCTCGGCCGACATATGCAGTTCTCCGTCGTCTCTGCCGAATGAAACGTTCTCCCCCGGAAATACTCCCCACATCGGTATCTGTGACAGCCGCACCAGTGGCAGCCGTTGAGGAGCGGCTAGTCAATGAATCTTTCAGCGATCGTGCGACAGGAACCTGGGATTTGACGGTAGCCTGGGCTTTGACGGTCCCCATAAAACCTAGTGACAGAGTCAATCCAAGCGACGCCAGTGCCACAAGCCTCCATGGATCTAGGGTGCGTCCGGGTTTCATGGAGAATTTCCAACCTCTTTCGTGATGATATGCAAAAACTGGAGTGTTCATTCCTATCGGCCATCCGAGGGATGCCTCTGGGTTCTCACTCAGACAGGTCGGGTTACAACGAATATTCCGCTCACATGAGTCATTATATGACACTCACCGTTCCGGTGGCAACGCGGTCGCATCGGCTAATCGGTCGCCACGGCTAAGCAGCCACCGCTGGCCGCCGTCGTCCAGAACAACCTCATTTCCTTCGATTTCAACCACCACTCCGTCGAACCATCCAGACTGAAGTCGACCTCCTACTCGCAGTTTCACCAAACGGTCTTCGATGCGGTTCATAAACCAGGCTTCTGATATGTCATCGATCATTAATACGGCCGTAAGTTCGGTCATTTCGGCAAAGCCCGCCCGGGGGCCCTGGCCAATCAGGTTACGCTCGGCCAAGCCGCGATAGTCACTCAGTTGTTCGGATGCCAGTGCCGTGCCAACTCCCTCCGCCAACTGGTCGGTGCGTTCACAACCCTCGACAATTAGGGCTTCAATTGCAAATGACAGACTCAAACGGGCTCCGGATGCGACCGGAGTGATCGACAGAGTACGAATACGATGCAAGTGGGGAGCCCGATAAAATCGATAAAGGAGCTCCGTCAACTGGGCCATCGACCCGGTGCCGCGTACCGTAAATGGCAACACCAACAAGCCGGCTCGTGATACGGGTGACCCTGAGTCAAATACCCGCTGCTCCAACCCGGCCGATTTCACCAGATGATTCAACCAACCTTGATACAAGGAACGGGCAGATTGTACGTCCAAGGGCAACGAGCGGGCGCGCCACTGATCGAGGCGTTTGACCTGCTGTTTGGCCAACTTGATCTGTAGCTTTGTTTTTCGAATTCTTTCAGCCAGCCGTGTATGTTTCGCCATGGCCACTTTACGCGGCTCAGCAACCAACCGCGACCACATCTGATCGACAGCAAACAGGCTGAACAGCAATACCATAGATCCGATTGCGAGTTGTTTTTGGCGATCGCTCAAGGGGCACCTCCTTTCGTGGCCGTGGAGCCTTGGGACGCGTTGCTTACTTCAGCAGGAGACTCAATTCTTTCAGATGGCCCCGAATCGAAAGCAGACGTACGGGGCAAAACGGTTTGTTTCAACCCTTTCGATTGCCGCGGCGAAAGCGTCCCAAGATAGTCTTCTACGGATCGCCGTCGCGTGGTAATCACCGTTTCAAAACGCCACGGATGTTCGCCTTTGGTCCCTTGCTCTCGAAAGTTGGTGCTCGTGGCGGTTCGATATTTGTCACGTAAATCGTGGTCCATCTTAACAATCACCGCTGGGTCGCGTACCTGACATGTCACGCGAATCATCGCTTTACCACCACGCAGCGAACTGATGGCCATTCCTCGTACCATCACATCTTCCGCAGAAGGAAATTTTTGCGATAAATCACGTAGTTCGTCGAGCCAGATAATTCCAGCAGATTCCCAAGCCGCAATCGAACGTACCAATGCAACCTGGGGCACCAACTTTTTCCCCTCAGCATTTAGCTCATTCAGCCTACCGGTCAGCGCCTTGTTGGACTGATCCCATTCGGCATGCTTCTCCTGCAACCAGGTTCCAACCAGAGTGAATAAGATCAAACCAGCAAGAGCAGACAACAAGGCCACCCGTTTGTTGTTGCGCGGTGTCGGCGGCTTGCGTGGATTGAGCAGATCGATGGCAGGAGCCGAAGTGGCCGCTTCAGCAAGCAAGATGGACACCAAGGGGGCGGCCCAACCATTCAGAATCTCATCCTCTGGGTCTCGTTGCTCTCCACCGGAAACCTCGGGCAGTCCCTTGACCTCGGGCAACAAACATGGATCCAAAACTTCGACACAAAGATCGGATTGCTCGGCAAGTTCCCCTGCCAGGCGGGCATACTTCTGTTCACACCCCAGCAATTGAATTCGTTCAATTGCACATCCAGCGGGCAAATGAGTAGGGGCGATGGCTACGGTTCTGGCAATTTCCGCAGTCAGTCCTTCGATCGCAACCGGGTCGCTTGACTCACTATCGAGTTGAACGGTGCGCCAAAATAACACTTGATCTTGCTGGACAGCAATGAGATCCACTTCCGCAGCAATTCGATTGACCAGTAAGGTAATCTCTGAACTACGGTTCTCAGAGCCATTTTGACCGGGAAAATAGCTTAATAACGAAGCTAAGGCGTAAGGACGTAAGACCAGTCGCTGAAGCTTGATTCCTGCTTGACGCCCAAGCGTTTGATAGGCCTCAATCGTCTTGTCTGTGGCTATGACCGCCTCAACCTGACGATCCTCATTCGGTGCAGCAGGCTGGGCTACGTAGTCAACTACCCCTTGGGTCCCACCAGCGCCCATGTCGCTGAGGACTTGGATAGCGACCAATTCAGCCAGCTCTGCATCTGAAGCCGGTGGCAAGGTAAATCGACAAACGTCCACATCGGCACGCCCGAGAGCAATAATGGCCCGGGCTCCCGTTCCTCCCACTCTCGCGAGTTCACCCGCCAGGCGCTCTCCAATAGCGGATTGAGGACCTTCCTCGTTACTACCTTTTTCTTGTTTTGACGCTTTGCCTGCGGTGGCATCTTCGGCCGATGGAGGTGTTTCTCCCACATCAGGCGAGTTCAGATCCAGAATTCCATAATTCAGCACCTGAATTTGCTTACGTCCAATATCTGCCAACAGGTATTGGATCTGACTGGCACCGATGTTGATGGCTACGTATTTGGGCATGGCTACATAAAGCGGAAAGTGGAAAGCAGAGAGCGGAAAACAGCAGGTGCCGGGTGTTAGTTCATTTTACCGCTTTCGGCTTTCCGCTTTTGTATGCTTCTGTGAAAATTTGAATGAAAAAACAGGGATACTCCTCAATTCATAACTCCACATTCTCAAAACTCCTCAATCACATCTTCCTCTGAGGATAACCGACCGCCTTGCAATACGTCGAGAGAATATCCTCGACCTAAATGGTGTAAATCACGGTGAAAAATCGTGCGGGGTGGGCTAAACGTGGCATCCATGACCACTTCGGTCCGTAGGGCCAACGGTCCTTGATCGAAATAGCCAACGATTTGTCCACGATACACTGCACCTCGGGTTGTCACATAGGGGGCCAAAGCACGCATCTGATGTAATTCAACCAGGCCCTTGGTCAGGAGCCAGGACTCATGAGTGAAGCTCTTTGGCAGAACCTGCTTACGTTCCTGCTCAGGATCCCCACGAATTTCTAGTATCTTTTCTACAAGTTCTTCGTTCAACCCTGGCACAGCCAGGAGCACCGGTCGAAGCGCACGGTTGATATTAACCCGACCGCTGAGGATCCGCCTGGGACTTACCGTAACTTGATCAGCAAACTCCTGCAGATATTGACCCAACTCTTTCGGTCGGATTGAAAATGGACTCAACCACAGCTGACTTTCCGCGGATGGATCTGCCGTATTAATCGGTATACGAACACGTGCACCCAACAGGTCGTAGATTGTTCCAATAGAAAATTGAGCAGGCAATTTAATGTCAATCACGACCTCTGAGGTTTTCGGGTTGCCTCCCACTTCGGAGGAAGGACCAAACTGACGATACAAGAGGATGAAATTAGCCCATGAACTGGGGAATCGCTTGATTAATTCACTATGCAGTCGAATCAAATCAGGATCGTTCAAATGAATACGTGGACGTCCATCTCGGCTCTGATTGCGTTCCGCCGAATAAGGCGTCAAGTAATAAGACCATGGCAAAGAGCCTGATTCGAACTCCGCCATGCGAGGCTCCATGGTGTCGAGGGCTGTGTTGTTCGATTCAGCAATAAGTTGTTCTTTCACACTTACGTGAAAATTAGCATTTCGGTCTGGCCCCAACAGGAGTAACCCCGACATACCACTGACAGGCAAAAGATCATCGAGCGTACGAACGATCGTGTTGGGTGGCGTGACTGCCATGACGCCCACCCCAAGTCCTCCATACTCGGCTGCTTCCGCACCCTCTTCTCGAGTCATTGAATCAGAATCAATCCAATCGAGTAAGGAATCTGCTACTCTTTTTTCCATGCCAGGCAATTGTAGAAGTGCTTGACGAGCTACACCTGGTTGGCGTCGTTCCCAATCCAGGAGCCCTCCCAAACTCAGCTTGCCTGATTCGTTGACCATTCCAAACCGTAACCCGGCAACCTTATCCTCAGCTAATCGAGGTGCAATCACCGTGAAACGTCCACGACCATAAGGAACCGCACGATCGTAGACGATACGGCTACGCAGCAGCTTCTGTTGGTCATAAATTCCACCCCACTGTTCACGTACGGATGTTGGATATGCCAACAATGTTCTTAATAATTCCTCGCCCGAACTTACACATGTCCCCAGTTGCGTAATCTCTGACTGGGTTTTTGCGGCAATATTTTCAACCGCCATCCGGTCGACGAATTGGTAGCAAGCGTAAGTCAACAAGACCACAATCACCAGAACCACAATGACAATGGTCCCTTCACGATTCATTTTTTACATTCCTTACCGGGAATTCAATTCGATGCCTTCTAGTCAATGCAAAGGTGCGGAGGATCCTGAGAATCACAGGCGGCAAGCAACAAAACTCCGCGTGTCTCTTCAAAATAAAACAGTCGAATTGCGCATGGCACGCGAATTATTTTAACGCAAAAGTGCAGAGGGCACTGAGAACCGCAGAGAAAGGTAGTCAAATTAAATCTGCACACCTCTGCATTCTCCACGTCCTCTGCGTTAAATTTTCATGGAACTGGGAGAACGGTTATATCCGTAAACTTAAGGCCGTACGGGCATCATGAGAGTTGATGAAGGAGACGAAAAAATGGAGCTTGCCTCTGAGGTTGTATTCCTCAGATGTCTATCCTGCCGTACTCCGTTTCCCCCCCGCAATCCGCTCCCCTTGAATCCATCATCGAGTAATTCGTCATCAAGTAATCCGTCCTCGGGTAATGTATCTCCCGACGATGGAGCTGAACGTAATACGACAAGCTGGCGGACTTCTGGCTGTCGATCCATGGGATTGTCGTCCGCCAAGGAAGAGAGTTGTCCATTGCCGGCATGTGATTCCTGACCGGCTATCGGAAATTGTGAACTTGTTTCGTTCATAGCCTCAGTTTCTGTCCAGGTCACTTCCCTTGCTGAGTCAGGAGAATTCCGTGAGATCTCCAGGCCAGCCTTTGATTTTGCATTGAGCCGTAGCAACCACAAGCTCATCTCAATGGCTACTGGTAGCTCTCCCTGGACACGACTGTCCCATGCGGATGTCCATTGATTCCCATCGAAGTATCGGAACTTCGCCCATTCTACCTGGGCCAGGTGAAAGGATCTGCGAGTGACTTCCTCGGAATCCTCCATCTCATTGAAATTATCCAAGCCACTCATTCCGGATAGTTTGGAAGGATCGCTGAAACTACCATAACTAAGGTTTTCCAGTGAGCTCTGACCGTGCAATGATCCCATCTGCACAGGCGAGTTAACACCCACAACCTCTTCACGGTATAAACCGCCAGCTCTTTCCTCTAGATCTTGATCTCCACCTTTCCCAATGGTTTCAACTCCCAGGGAAGCCGTTGTTTCGATTTCCTCGGTAGACCCACTTCCTGAAATTGATAGGCCAGCTCCATCTTCACGATCTTGTTCTGCCTCGGCGGTCTGAGCCATCAGAGGCATCGCACCAGCGAGCCAATAACGGATGAAACGAACCGGCATCTGAACGGTGACACCATCTCCAGACGCATGCTGGTTGGACATATCTTGACTGGTCGCAAATTGATCGGTCGGCGCTCCATAACTGGCCGGATCTGACAACTCGTAGTCTGCAGAATCGTGAGATAAGTCAGATTCGATGGGCCGATCATGGGAATGTCCCCCTGCCCCTTCTCCCATCCGTCGACCCCCTTGGCAATCAAGATTCGACAGAGTCAAAGATTGCTCATCACCCACCAGACAACTGGCTGCTGCCGGATCACCAGCAATCGATTGACGATCCGTACCGTCGTCCCCGAATTGGGTTAAGTGAGATTGAGCTCGCTGTTTGACCGATTGCTCCGAGTCGAAATTATCGTTACCTGGACCTTGCTGCGAATCGAAAGAGTCCTCCTCAGACCCTGCAATGCCATGGTCCTGTGAAATCGCCTGGAAACGCTGGCCGGAACCTTCTAACTCGAGCGCTGATTCGGACAATGTCTCTACCGCCGGCTCCTCATCATAAGCCTCGTCGAAAGCCGCAACTTCATTATCCAAAGGCCCAGTTTCAAAATCTTCTATGTCGTGTTGCACCTTTGTTTCTACAAACGGTTCGGCTGGGGTTCGAACATCGGGCAAATTTTTCAAATCTTCTTCAAATTGTTGCATCATCACGGAGACATTTCCGACACGTCCCGCATGGTATTCTCCTTTGTCCCGCAGTGATGTGTATATGCCTACCAAACGCCACAGGGCTACCAGCAGGGCTGCCATCAAGGTAGTCGCGATCAAAATTTCAATCAGAGTAAGGCCACATCGATTCAATATGCCGGCGCATCGTGCGCGCCGCCCGTGGACGGTCTGCCCGAAGACGGTCTGCCCGTAGTCGGTCTTGCTGTGGCTTCCATGCCTATTTCGGATGATTTGAGTCATTGTGTACACAGTCAGTGTTTCAGTGTTTCAGTGTTTCAGTGTTTCAGTGTTTCAGTGTTTCAGTGTTTCAGTGTTTCAGTGTTTCAGTGTTTCAGTGTTTCAGTGTGTGTAATTGTCAAATTCTACCGAATTACCGAAACACCGAACTACTGGACCACCGAACTACCGTCTCGATGAATCCAGCGGATTAGCTCATATCGACCGCGGTGACCGTTCGACTTGCGTTCAACATCGGTCAAACGGGCCACCCGCACTCGGATTTCTGCCATAGGTGACGGCTCAAGCGATTGAATCTCGATCGAATAGTTCCAATCGGTATCTTCGAGCAACGGCTCGTCCGTGACATCTTCCAAAGGTTGAATTCCAGCCAGGACTTCTCCCAGCTTATTTTGGCACAGTCGAACCGCTGTCGATGTCGTTTCCGCTCGATTCAAATGGTCGACACCAAGCGATGCCAATTGCGACAAAACCGCCAAGCTCCCAAACAGGATGCCCATCGCTAGCAGCACTTCCAGCAGCGAAACTCCTTGTGGACTTCGGTTTTTCGCACTTGTTTGTCTCATTGCCGTAGTCCCATAGAACCTGTGAGTCTCATCGTTTAAGAATACACATGAATTACAAAGATTGTCCCGTTGGCGATAGAGGATTTTTTCCACCCCAACCATAGTTTGCCGGTGTAATTATAGGCGGATAAAAGTGAAAAACGTCACCGTATTACGGTTATTCCAGTTCTCCTGGCGGCTTCTTCCCTTTCATTCGCTTATCCAGAAATTGCCAAAGCAATTTCCAGCACGCATTCACTGCTAGCACGGTTCGTTTCATTGCTTTCTTAAATCGCCTAAACAGGCCAATCTGAATAACAAAATCTTATTCCTGCGCGAGATTTAACTGGACATTTGGCGTTAGGTCTTGCCCCCTGGAACCATCCGGCAGGCGACGCCGATTACCTACGTGCACTTTGCCCGAGATGCCCGCAACAGTAAGCTCAATGACATAACCGGACGGTGCAACTACAAACAGCCGCGCGTCGTTGGCACGACCATCTGGGTAAAACAAAATAGGGGCTGACCATTGGGCCCCCCTCGATTGGTTTGACGTCGAATTGTTAGACAATGAAACGTCCAACAACTCTCCTTCCTGAGTGCTACCCCCATTGCCATTGAGTCCGCCGTTGCCTCCTTGGACAAGTTCTCCTCCCTGAGCCCATCCTTCGTCCAGTGACGAAACCAACAACATGTCGCCGGTCAACTCACGTCGCTCAACCTGCCCTCCTTCCATGGTTTTCGATCCCATGGGCATTTCCCTTGGGTCATCCGAGGATTTGGATAAGGTGTCCGCACCTGCCCAATCCGCCAGCGGCCCGCCCCCCCCCCGTGGAGATTGAGACTCTTCCTGACTAGGTTGCTCCAGACTCTGGTCCAATATTCCACTGGCTGGAATGTCACCTGCAAGAAAATCAATCTGCCCAATTTCGTCAGCGTCTTCCGCACGGAGTTCAAAAATAGCCGAACCGGGAATGTAACGCAGCGAATGGGCTCGACCTGTTTGGATGGCCTTGAGCCGAAGTTGAGACAAGGCTGCACGCAGCCCGTCCGCTACCGCTCGATGCTCGGCCTTCGCCAACATCCGTCCCACCCGCGGTAACGCAATGGAACTAAGTACCGCCATTACGGCCAATACCAACAGCAACTCCAACAGAGTGAAAGCGGGGTGAGAGTTGAGTGTTGAGAGTTGAGTGTTAGGAGTGGAAAGTCGGTGCGCATTATCAGAATTGGTCCGTGGGAAAGGTCCCTCACTTTGCTTGAAGCCGACTCTGATATGACTCAACACCATTACCATTAAATTTCGTCCCCTCCCCCGCCCAGGTCGAAATCGCCACCTTCTAGTCCACCCTCTTCTTCGCCATCCTTTTTCCAGTTGACGATATCGTCTTCGGTACCATCTTCACCATCGGGGCCAAACGACCAGATATCCGGGTAATCCGCCTTCCCATGCGTCGAAGGCCACTCGTACTGATAGGAATTGTTCCAGGGATCCAGTGGGGCTTCGTCAGATTCCAAGTAGGGTCCATCCCAGGGGCTCATATCTCCCAAATCTTCCGGCTCTTCACTCAATGCGACCAAGCCTTGTTCGGTAGTTGGAAATTTCTTCATATCCAAGTGATACAATTTGAGTACCTGCTTAAACGCGGCGATGTCGACTTGAGTCTTCTTGACGTTCGCTTTCTCACCACTTTTAAGTACCCGAGGCGCAACCAGCGCCATCAGCATTGCCAGAATGCCTAGCACAATCAACAGTTCCACCAGGGTAAAGCCACCAGGCTCACGACGTTTTTGATTCTTCGATTTCATGATTCAACTCCTTGGGTTTGGGTTTGGCTTGGTTATGGGTTCCTAGTTGGGCTTGTAGTTACCCAGCAAAGGGGTCAGATACAAGTTTTCGGCTTGCTCGTTAATTCCGTCAAAGCAAACTTTTCAGATAACTATAATGTTCTAGTGTAGGGGTTGCGTTTCTATGTTGCCCAATCTGCTGAAAAGATTCGTTTGTCTGGGGAGCTGTCGCCAGTGCATAGTACGCTGTTTGTTGCGATTCTCATTTTGTTCTCATTTTGTTCTCTGTTTGTTCTCTGTACTCTCAACTCTAGACTCATACATACCCCTCCCTCGGGCG
>JBDOMT010000470.1:62259-67326 GCA_039831705.1 Pirellulales bacterium
CGCTGTTCGTATCTCTCCCTCGGGCGTACTACATCCATTTTTGGTTTAAGCTCAATCTTTCGGGCTAACAGTCCGAGGCTGGCGTCTACGGCTCAATCCTCCAGAATTTTGATTCAACTCCTTTACTCTCAACTCTCTCAACCTACTGCCGATCCCATATCGAAAACGGGCAACAATAGGGCCACAATCACGAACAGCATGGCACAGCCCATCAGTAGCAGCAGCGCCGGTTCTACCAGACGCACCAATATGTCGAGTTTTTGAATATTCCGCCGCTCGCTTCGATCGGCAATTTGCAGCAGCACCACATCCAAATTGTTTGACTGTTCGGCCACACGCACCATGGCCATAATTTCCGGCGGGAATAGTCCACTGACTGCGAGAGGCCCCGAGAGCGTCTCTCCCGACGAAACATTACTGGCAGCAGAACGTATCGCCGCGGAAAACGTTTTGTTACCAGCCGCATCGGCGCTAATGGACAACGACTTGAGCAGCGGTACTCCATTGCGAAGTAAAGTTCCCAAAACTCTGCAACACCGTGAAACGGCAAACCCACGCATAATCGGCCCCAGCAATGGCACTCGCAATCGCAGGTCGTCCATGACTACCTGACCGTGGGCTGTACCCATCCAACGACGACACCAGGAAATTGCGGCAAACAAACCAATTGCCAGAAAAATCCCATATTTCCAGAGAACATCACTGAGCCATAGCAGGGCGATGGTCGCCCATGGGAGCCCACCCGACTGTTCTAACTTGGTGAATAGAGGAGCAAATTTGGGTACAAAAAACACCACCAGGGCTACGGTGACGCAGGACCCCATGATGGCCAGAAAAACTGGATAGGCCATCGCACCTTTCACTCGTGACTTCATCTCCACCTGCATCCCCAGAAAATCGGACGTCCGAGCTAATGCATCCTCCAGGAATGCGCCCGCACTGCCAGCTCGAACAATACTGATAATCAAGTCGGGAAAAACTCGCGGGTGCCGCGCCAAGGCCTCATCCAATGAAGTTCCATCAGCAACGTCGTCGCGAATTTGTGTGAGTACTTTTTGCAGAGTAGGATGGGTCGCTTGAGAAGCCAAGATGTCCAACCCATCCAGCAACGGCACCCCACTTGCCAGCAAATCGGACAACTGCGACAGTGCATTTGCCACCAATTCGGATTTCACCCGAGGCTCCCGCCCCCCCAGCAACCCTGCCAATAGGGATGCGCCTTTTTTTCCTGCCACTTCCACCCGCATGGGAAAAAGGGCCTGCTGCGACAGCGCAGCAATAGCTTCCCGCGTGCCAGCAGCCGTGATCGACCCCTGCACTTGCTGGCCCTTGGAATTTTTCGCAGTGTAAACAAACTCAGGCATTTGTGTGTGGTGTGTGGTGTGTGGTGTGTGGTGTGTGGTGTGTGGTGTGTGGTGTGTGGTGTGGAGAAGTTTTCAAATAAAATCTCTCAACACTACACACTCAACACTAAACCCTAGTAACTCTCAGGACTTCGGCAATCGATGTTTTTCCTTCCAATACGCGTTGCCAACCATCTTCCCGTAACGAACGCATGCCTGCTTTGCGGGCAGTCTGTGCGATGATGGGCGATGCGGCCCGTTCACTTGCCAGGTGGCGTATTTCCTCACTAGCTCTCAGTAGTTCAAATAGCCCCAATCGCCCTACATACCCAGTCCCACGACAGGCACGACACCCTACCGGCTGATTGATAGAACCAATTTCTTCGAGCCGCTGGTAAGGGAAATCTCCGGGCAAATTTTCCCTCGGTGGAGTGAACGGTTCACAGCATGCTTCGCAGAATGTACGAACCAGCCGCTGGGCCAAAATGCCTTCAATGGTGCTACTGACCAGGTACGGTTCGACCCCCATGTCAACCAGGCGCATGAAGGCACTAGCTGCATCATTAGTATGGAGCGTACTGAATACAAGATGTCCAGTCAGGGACGCCTGAATCGCGTTTTCCGCCGTTTCGAAATCTCGAATTTCGCCCACCAGCACCACATCCGGATCATGCCGTAAGATGCTGCGCAGACAGGCCGCAAATGTCAGTCCCACTTTCGCATTGACTTGAATTTGATTGATCCCTTCGAGTTGGTATTCGATTGGATCTTCGGCCGTGATAATTTTTGTTTCATCACTTTGAATTTCACTCAGAGCACTGTAGAGGGTCGTAGTCTTACCAGAGCCGGTGGGACCGGTAACCAAAATAATACCATGGGGAATTTTTATCAGGTCGTTAAATTCCGCATGGCAATCCTCGGCCAGACCAATTCCTCGAAGCGAGAAATTCATACTTTCTTTGTCCAGCACCCGCATCACGATTCCTTCACCATGCATCATCGGGATAATCGAAACGCGCACATCGACTTCGCGGCCGGAAACACGAATTTTGATGCGACCATCCTGTGGTATACGACGTTCTGCAATGTTCAGATGGGCCATGATTTTCAGCCGACTGATAATCGCCGCTCGAAATCGGTTGATTTCCGGTGGCATCGGTTGCTGCTGCAAAACGCCATCAATACGATAACGAATCTGGATGCCGTGAGCCTGAGCCTCGATATGAATATCGCTGGTCCGCGATTCAACCGCTTCGGTAAGAATTTCATTGACCAGACGTACCACCGACGCCTCCTGCGCCATCTCGGCAGCTTCCGAATCGTCCCAGTCACCTTCCTCCAGCAATTCCACCCCACCGCTGTCAGCATCCGATTGAGCCAACATTCCCTCAACGGTTTCCGCTCCCACTCCCAAATGTTCTCGAATCAGTCGAGCCACGTCACGTGGTCGAGCAAGCGCAGGACGGATGGGCATACCGGCTGCTGCGCCGAATGCATCAACTGCATCGATATCAAACGGGTCGCCCAAGACCACGAGCAACACATCGCCATCCCGCTTCAGCGGGAAGACACGTTGGCGGTGGATAAGCCGAGCCGGAAAGCTAGCAAGTAGTTCCCGATCGATCTGGGTTTCGCCGAGTTCAATCACGTTCATCCGCAACGTTCGACCTACCGACGCCAAGAAGGCGTCTTCATCCTCGAAGCCGATTTCCTTTGCCACTCGGTTCGCATCGCCACCCTCCAAGAACGCGGTTCGCGCCGCGCTAAGCCTGTCCGCATCCAACAGTTCACCGACAGGCAACTTGGTTGAGGATACGGGAGTATCGGAATCTGGATCGGTGGTAGATTTGGCAGTCATCATGGGCCCCAATCGCGGTATGCACATAGGGCTTCGGGTGAGAATTGGATCTGCACGCAGGTGCGATCTAAATGTCCTGTATATCAGGGGCGGGAATAATCTTAAGGCAGGAAGGAATCAAAGATCCCATCACCGAATAATACCAGGAATACGTGATATGGGTCAAGATTATGATCGGCTAGAGACCGTCGCTGGATTTCCCTATCCGCTTATAGATTCAGTAGTTAGACGCGATTTTGCCAAAATTACTTAAATCGCCCATTTTATTGTAATGGGCCGTTCATGCTACTTTAACGACCAATTACTTTGTCTCTCATGCAAAGATTTAAGTGAAATTTTCGTAACACTTTACTCGAATGCAGATTCCCTCTCGCAAAGACGCCAAGATCGCCAAGCTCCTTCTTACCCTGCAGGAGAATTGCAAAATCGGTATTTTAATGATCCGGCTGATAAAAAATGAGACAATTAGGATTATCGCATCTCAGAGAACACGGAGAAGCTTTATCAATGGATCTTTTCTACGTGTACTGAGATAGATTTTTCAGTCATTTCATATCGGACCGCGAGATTTCCTGCCCAACTACAGCGTTTGTTCAGCCTTCCCCCATGTGTGTGAAAATGCCAAAATGGCTTGCAGCTGGCTTCCCCTTCCGCCCCCTGGTACCCATGGCTCGACTTACCATCCTCACATTGCTGCTTACGTCTCTCTTGCCTGCTCATTTGTGGGCCAAGGCCGAGTGGACTCCTGCTGCGACGAAATCGACTCGCACTCAACCTCCTGCCAGCAAGATTGTCCGCTATGCCCAGCGGCTAATCTCCCGCTACGATGCCGATGGCAGTGGCAGTTTGACGGCGAACGAATGGGCCACCATGCAAGGTCAGCCCGCGCTCATTGACCACGACCAGAACGGGCAGATCACCCATGCGGAGATGATTCTCCACATCAGCGAGTATGCCCGCACTCGAAGTTTGGGCCGGTCGAGTCCAAGCAGTTACGACTACACGGCCTCGAGCAAACAATCTGCTGAGGCACTCAACCAACAAGACACGACGGCTGACAAAACTGACGATTCCAACATTGATCCGACAACCCAACCGGCTAACAATCATCCCCAGGCACCCTTTTATGTTCCGACGAAAAACCGTTTCGGTAATCTGCCAGGCTGGTTTTCCCAACGTGACCAAAATGGTGACGGTCAGATTTCACTGACTGAATTCTCTCCTACCCATTCCAGCGAATCGGTCAAAACGTTTCAGAAGCTAGATGCCAATCGAGATGGCCTGGTGACACCTCAGGAGTCGGTAAAGAAAAAAGATTAATAGCATTCAACTACCCGAGGTTCTGGATGTGGAACAAGCCGTTCGGTATCCGGCTATTCGTTCGATGTAGTCGTCTCGCGAGCCACTTCTAAGAGAACTTCCGCTTCTCGTGTCCTTGTAGCAAGCCTGTAAAACTTTTTGGGCATGAAATCAGATCGTTGATCCTCTGATTTCAGCGTGGCTTGCCCGGAGACGTGCCAGCGTTGCCCATCGTCACCTGGTAATTCCAAGGCATCCAATCCTGGGGGCTTGATGATAACTGATCCGCATGTCGCTGCAGTTCTGTCAGACATTCGAACGGCTTGATCTCGCAGAACTGACAGGTGTAGGTGAGGCTCATGAACAGATCGCCAACACAAGCGCCGTTTTCAGTTTTACAAAAGAGTGCATTTTTGAGAACAAACAGGGAACAAACAGGGAACACAATGAAACTTCCCAAAATAGAACCCCTTGCATTGGCGTTGATCCCCGGGTAATCTGCAGTCTCCTAGGAAAGTGGACACCTGTACATCTTTGAGGATTTACGATGACTGTAGCCCGATCTCA
>JBDOMT010000240.1:0-4000 GCA_039831705.1 Pirellulales bacterium
TAAGGCATCTGAATTCTCCTGTGTGAGGATGAAAGGTCCAAACTTCATCCCAATAGCATTCCAGATTGCCCAGTTTCTCCAGAAGAGTATTTTTCTGAGAATAAACCATCATACCCGTGCACATCCGCCGCTAGAAGCGGACGTTAGCGTAGTGCCGACTGTGCTCCTGCCTCCTTGAGAATCTCCATGTCCAACGCTTGCTCAGCCACCAACTTCTTCAATCGAGAGTTTTCTTTCTGGATTGTCTTGAGTTCCTTTGCCATCTCGGGTGCCATGCCGCCATACTTTTGTCGCCAACAGTAGTAGGTCTGAACTGAAACGCCAAGCTTTTTGCAAATCTCAGGCACTTTCTTGTTCTTACCAAAATCCACAACTGCTTCACGTAACATGTGGATTATCTGATCAGCAGTATATCTCTTTTGCTTCATTGAAAAAATCCTTTCTGGGCTTATGCCCATGGGAATTTTCTCACTTCAGCTGGATCAATTTAAGGGGAGGAGCGCAACTTGGATTGGATCGTCATGAAGGCTCTCGAAAAATACCGTTCGCGCCGATATGAAACAGCAAACGGGCTTGCCGCAGATGTGGAAAGATTCCTTACAGACGAACCCGTAGCTGCACGCGCACCTACGTCTGGTTATCGCTTTGCTAAATTTGTTAGGCGTAATAAGACTGCAATGATAACAGGTACTCTCATCGCTGCATCGCTATTGATAGGGCTGGCTGTGGCCCGATCTAGAATGGTTTGCAGATCAACTGTCATGCTACCTCAAACGCAAGACGTTCCCCTGTACAATGGCGTGATGCTCAAATGGCGTCTCAGGCCAGGACAAGAATCCAGTCTACTTCGTTAATAACTTAACGACCTCAGAGTGACCATTTCGGGTGGCGAAATCTCGCGCGGTATCACCATCCACGTCGTGAATGGCAGGGTCTGCTTTGTACTTCATAAGAATCTGCACAACCTTTACTTGCCCCTCAGCAGCCGCATGCATGAGCGCCGTAAACCCCTCACCTGTGTCGACCGCATTGATCTCGATACCTGCATCAAGCAACAACTCTACCGTCTCCGCGTTGGCACCTGTTGCAGCGAAAATCAGTGCCGTACGCCCCATGGCATCACAATGGCCCAACAAAGCACCCTGTTCCAGTAATAGCTTCACCACAGACGTATGACCATTGTACGAGGCCAACAACAGCGCTGTGCGCTGTTGCTCGTCTTTCGAATTTACATCCACTCCCGCCTCGATGGCTTGTCGGACCGTTCCAATATTTCCTTCTAATGCGGCATCCCAAAAGGCCGAAATATCGACCACGACTTTTTTGGTTTCAATCTTTGGCGCAGGTTCCGACGGTGGACCGGATTCCGCAATGGGCTCGTCTGCGGAGGCTTTATTGTCGCTGGCCGAGTCCGAGTCGCTCATCGGCTCGACAATTTCGACTGATGTCGATTCAGGCGTCTGCTCACAACCGGCCAAGATCAACAGCACGGTCCCTAAAACGAGCATCTGTGATGACTGACCAACACATGTTTGATAGTAGTAATTTTTCATGTGACCATCGTAGCATCCCAATGTCCTCGCTGTCATTAATCAAATCGCGATCGTCCTTAGCAGTAACCAGGTTGGTATCGGTTATCTCCCTTCACTTCTCCGCTCACAAAGGCGGTAAACACTACTTTGCAGCTTCAGGACACAATGTGCGGAAGCGGCACCAACCACATTTGCTGGGTTCTGGCGAAGCTGGCCAGTTCCCCAGGTTTAGGTCATCCACACCAGGATCGTAATGAGCCTCCATCATCTCACGCAGGCTAGCTGACATTTCGTCCTGGGCTACCGACAAACGGTTCAAGTCGACCGGAGTTGTCAGCACATGCCCCTCGCCGATGTACGCGGCATGCAGGACGATCTGCTCTGGATCGATGGACCATTTCTCACAGGCGTAGAGCGCATAGGTATGGAGCTGGAATAGGTCAGCATCACGTGGCGTACCCGTTTTCCAATCCCAGATGTGTACCGTGTCGCCGTCGATGTAGGCGAAATCTGGGATCGCGTAGATTTTGGTGCCCAGGAATTGATAGGTGTCCATCGTCTCTAGCGACTGCCAATGATCGGGATGGGCTTCGCGTACTGGAGCCAGGTCCGACGATTCCACGAAGTATTTCGAGCAACGCTCCAGGAGCGCTCGTGACGCCTCGGTACGCTCCTTTGGGATTGGTGTTTCGTAATGATGCTCAAGGAGGTGCGTACTCTTGTTTGGCCGTGTCTTCCAGCTTTCTCCAGCCGACTCTCGCCAACCCTCGCGGAATATCTCCACAGCTTGGTCATACAGTTCCTTGGCAGACATCGAGGTGCCTTCACGCTTGAGCTGAAACCAACGTTCAATTGCTTGGTGCATGCAGTTGCCGGTAAAAGCAGGAAGCGAAGTCAGGCACTTGTGCACCATGATCTCGTACTTTTCACCGCGAGGCTGCTCCGTCCACCATCCCCACGAACCATAGCGGGCATACCAGTTCTCCCGGCGACACCGCTCCCATTCTTTGGCCCGGCTGGCGGACCAGGAAAATTCGCACTGGAATAGTTGATTGGCCATGAAGCCGATTGTAGCAAGGTCACCAGACTTTGACATTGCGTAGTGTGGAGTAGGCACTACGCATATGAATCAGGCACCGGACGCATCAGCGGTGGTCGACAGAAACGGTCATTGTACAGCACTCACATCTCCGCACGACTCAGCCATTTCTCCACATTCGGAGGAGTATATTGTTCGTAGCAATCGAGCAGCACCGTAGGATCTGTCTCTACAAACAGCATTTCACGATGGGGTGTCTTAACAAAAGATTCAGCCACCGCATGATCGAGAAATCGGGCAAGACCATCATAATACCCAGCTACATTCAAAATACCGCATGGCTTCCTGTGAAATCCTAGTTGGGCCCACGTCCAAACTTCAAAGAGTTCTTCCAGGGTTCCGATTCCTCCAGGTAGCGCTATGAATCCGTCTGAACGCTCAGCCATGATCATCTTCCGCTCATGCATCGAATCTGTGATCACTAACTCCGTCAGCCCCATGTGCGCTACTTCCTTGTCAACCAGTGATTGAGGGATAACACCTGTAACCATTCCACCCGCATCAAGGACTGTATCAGCGATTACTCCCATGACCCCAACGTGGGCTCCTCCAAAGACAAGTCCAATTCGGCGCTCGACGAGTGCACAAGCAAGTGCGCGTGCCTGTTCGACATAGATAGGATTCCGACCGGGGTTGGAACCGCAATAGACGCAGATGTTTCGGAGAGTCATATGCTTTTGTGGGACAACAGTTAAGTTCACCTGCGGTCATGGTGCAACGATGAATCCGCAAAAGCTGGGAGTCTAGGTGGAGTTCCCTATGAACTTGCCTTCAAGAGACCATCCAGCATTTGCTCAATCATATCCAGATGGACCAATTCATCAATCCACTCTGCCGGAATCCCAGCTTCACCCCAATACGCTCCAGCAAGTTACCCACAAACGGGCCCAGTGGTATCTGCGTCATCGCCTAGATTCACTGCTTTCAGCACTGCGGTGTGAAAGTCCTGGGCATCATGAAACGCCCACAGGGCTGCCTCAAGTACGGCACACCCGGAAGCCTAGTCCGGTACAACGAGCTGATTGCCAAACTAGAGGTGAACAAGCCATCGCATCCGCCCAAGCCCATAACGAGTACCGAGTGGTGCTCCCGGAGGTGATGAATTATGTCCTGGGATAAGAGGGCATTAGATTGGCAGCTTCTTCATGGTTGGCTCTGATCGCTCACCGGGCTGAGAGAACTGATGCCTGTGAGATCGGAGGAGATAAGGAGTGAATGGTGGTCGTGGACTAGGAGGCGTATGTCCAAAGCTATTAGCCACTTTCCCAGCCCCTATAGATAAACTGAAGACCACCGCCTGAAGGCGGAGGGTTCGCCGACAGTCAGCTAAAGCCCGACCTTCTGGCTATGTCTTACCTACCTCAAGAGC
>JBDOMT010000087.1:0-3987 GCA_039831705.1 Pirellulales bacterium
CAGGCACCTCCTGTACACTCTGTCTTCATGGGACCGCCTCCTTGCTAATGGCTTAAGTGCTTTCACTAAACACTTTTATGCCAGAGAAGGCGGTCTTTTTCTATAGCGGTGTGAGAAATCCGGGCTAGTGCGGAGGCAAGGTCCAATTCACCATCCAACTCGGCACGGCCATTTTTTCCGTGGAAGCATGAGATACCGAATTGTTGTCCGAGGGAAGATGTCAGGAGGTGCCTGGTGAATGATGTTCTGGCACGTCTTACGAACCTTTTCTGGACCGCCGCCCACGAGTGTCTGGCTCGTCTGCGGTACTCACGTGACTCGTTATGGCTGATGGGAGCGGAGGTTCAACCATTTGCGAACCTGCCGTAGAACACCGGCATAGAGCGAGAGTGAGGGGTGCAGGCGCAGCAGACACCGCGGGCATAGAGCTTGCGAAGGGCGGAGTAACTAATGGTACCCGAAGTGGTACTTTCCGTTGACATTTTCGAGCGATAAGCCGACAACGATAAACGGACCGCCGGGGTGTTGACGCACTCCGACGGCCCTGACCACACCAACCTAGCGAGAGGTTGAAATGGCTTTCAAGATTCTACCGTGTACGCGCGTTTCCAGAAACACCTCTCTGCGTAATGAGCCGCCTCAAGCGAACCGTTGGCGGTTACTCGTTTTTGTGTTTTCCCCGTCGGCATGCTGTGTCGATGGTTCTCCTGTTTCTCTTTTTTTGAGGAAGTGACGATGAGTGATTTGTATGTAAAAGTCGTGAAGTATCCCGACCGCAAGAACCTTGTCCTACGATGGATTGATCCAGAAACAGGCCGCAAGAAGACTCGGAGTGCCAAGACCACTAGGCGACGGGAGGCCGAGCGTGTAGCTGCCCGAATTGAGGCCGATTTGGCCGCTGGGAAGATGGCAACTGCTGGGAAGATTACCTGGGCTGATTTTCGAGAGCGGTATGAATCGGACTATGTTTCGGGACTGGCTGATCGCACGGAACAGACTATCTGTTCGATCTTGGGAATTGTCGAGCGAATCAGCAACCCTCAAAAATTGACGGACATGACATCCGCTAGAATATCTGCCTTCCAGGCCAAGCTGCGTAGCAAAGGAGCAAGCGAAGCCACGATTGGGGCCTACTCTCGACATCTGAAGGCCGCTCTACGCTGGGCCGTCGAGGTCGGCATGCTTTAATCTGCCCCGAAGATCCGTATGCCAAAACGGGCTAAAGGGGCTAAGGCGATGAAGGGCCGCCCTATTACCATGGAAGAGTACGAGCGAATGTTGATGGCCGTCCCAAAGGTAGTTGGTGAAGAGGCTACATCCTCTTGGCAGTATTACCTGGAAGGACTCTGGTGGTCCGGTCTGCGTTTGGCAGAAAGCTTGGATCTGTACTGGGACCGACAGGACAAACTGTCGGTCGATTTGACAGGACGCCGCCCCATGCTGCGGATACCGGCCGAATTGGAAAAGGGCAACCAGAACCGACTGCTCGCGATGGCTCCTGAGTTCGCCAAGTTCCTGTTACGGACACCGCCCGAGGATCGGAAAGGCCGAGTATTCAAGTTGAAGGCCCCAGTCAGGCAGCCGGGTTGGGCCATGAGGTCCGATACCATCGGCAAGAGAGTCTGCGACATTGGGCGTAAGGCCGCCGTCAAGGTCGAGGAAACCACCAGGAAGGGCAAGCCCCACATCAAGTTCGCATCAGCCCACGACCTGCGTCGATCATTCGGGGAACGATGGGCTCTACGAGTCATGCCTCAAGTGCTAATGGAGTTGATGCGACACGAGTCCATCGACACCACTATGCAGTTCTATGTGGGTCGAAATGCAGAACGTACGGCCGACGCCTTATGGGCTGCGGTCGAAGAGAAACCACTACGTGCCATTTTACGTGCCACTGACCAAAATGAGGGTACAGTCGAAGAGCCCAGAAATGAAAAAACCCCTGGTAATCCAGAGGTTATTAAGTACACCCGACAGGAGTCGAACCTGTAACCTTCGGATTCGTAGTCCGATGCTCTATCCAATTGAGCTACGGGTGCATTTGTCTATTTTTGTAGTGCTTATTGACGTTCTCTCACTTGGGTCTAAAATGCAGGTGACACCTTCAATGACACCTGTTGCAGACTCGAGGAGAAACACGCCATAGCCAATGGTACCAAATCAAAGCCTGTCCGGCCAGGGAAGCCATATCCTGACTTCCCGCTATTCCCTCATACCACCCGGCGATAGGCTAAGAAGATTCGCGGCAAGCTGCTCTACTTTGGGCCATGGGATAATTGGCAGGCTGCCCTAGAAAAGTATCAAGACCAGCGCGACGACCTTCATGCTGGCCTCGCACCAAGTCCGATGGGCTCACGGTCCGTGACATGGTCAATCAATTCTTGACCGCCAAAGAAATCCAACGCGATGCTGGCGACATTACACCCAGGACGTTTGCCGATTACCTAGCAACTAGCAAGTTGATTGTTGATTCATTCGGCAAGGATCGTCTGGTGATTGACCTGGCAGCAGACGATTTTGAGCAGTTGCGCAAGTCACTATCAAAGACTCGCAATCCAACCACATTAGGCAACGAGATTCAGCGCATCCGAGTGGCCTTCAAGTATGCCTACGATGCTGGCCTTATTGAGCACCCTATTCGGTTCGGTCCCACATTTAAACGGCCAGCAAAACGTATTCTACGGGCACTGAGGCAGAAAAAAGGCCCGATGATGTTTGAGTCAAAAGAACTACGGCAAATCATCGATGCTGCGGACCAGCCGCTCAAGGCCATGATCCTATTGGGCGTCAATTGCGGCTTCGGTAACAACGACTGTGGCACCCTCCGCTTGTCTGTCTTGGACCTGAAATCCGGCTGGGTGGATTACCCGCGTCCCAAGACTGCAATTCAACGACGCTGCCCACTTTGGCCGGAGACAATCAAGGCAATACAGGTGTCACATGACACCCGCCCAAAGGCGAAGCTGCCAGAACATGAGCACTTGGTATTTATCACCAAATACGGCCAACCGTGAGCCAAAGATACACCCGATTCACCAGTGACAAAGGAAATGCGGAAATTGCTAGACAAACTCAAATTACATCGTCCTGGACTCGGTTTTTACGCACTTCGCCACACCTTTGAGACAATCGGTGGAGAATCACGCGATCAGGTGGCAGTAAACCACATTATGGGCCATGCTGACTCAACTATGGCCGGAGTCTACCGCGAGCGCATTTCCGATGAGCGGTTACAGGACGTTTCAGAATTTGTACGGAGCTGGTTATTCGTGAAGAAATCAGCAAGTTAGAGCATTGTCAGGCGCGGAATAATTACCCGCATAGGTTGGTCAGTTGTTGTGGAATCACCATTGTCACGGCGCTGGCCAGCCGTCCTGGCTCAACAAAGTATGGTGAATCATGGCGGAGGCAAATTTATCCGAAAACGCCAAACAGGGCGTCCGGGTGCTGCTGATGCACCTGCGAGAAACCGGCCGCGACTCCATCCCCATCAAAGAGTTTCACCAACGGGTGGGGGATTTAGGTGCCGACGCCCTGGCATCGTCCGATGAGCTTGGGCGACTAGGTTTGGCAACCGATGCGATCACCTTTGGCTTTCGCGAAATATCAAGCGTGAACTTCTTTTCTTACGACTGTGAGACCATCCAGTCTATAGGCCTCACAGAAGGAGTGAAGTCTGAATCGGAGATAGCATTGACTCGTCCAATAACGATGAGTGAGGCTGCAAAATTTCTCGGCAGCGATGCGTCTAATTCGTCTCAATACTGCCGAAGGAGGGAAGCTAAAGACACTCTAAAAATACAGGTAGTTACCGATGACATGTTCCGATTCAATCTTGATGCATTTCCCGCCGAGCACCATGACAGACTGAACTGAAGACCACCGCCTGAAGGCGGAGGGTTCGCCGACAGTCGGCTAAAGCCCGACTTTCTGGTTGTGGCTTACTTACCGCAATCGCCACGAAGTGGCGAAAGCATCTAGCCGTGG
>JBDOMT010000506.1:0-17940 GCA_039831705.1 Pirellulales bacterium
CAGAACACGCCACAAAACCGGGGGCTAACGCCCGGCGGCTGATGTGATCGTCACCTTTGGGCATTAAATCAACAGCCCGTTCAGGCGGTGGTCTTCAGTTTGATCCGTTCCTTTTTGGTGGTTATGGGACGGTGGTTATGGGACAGGCTCTTCGTCAATCGACGGGAAAACCACGTTTTCGTAGCAACGCGCTCGTATCGACATCGCGGCCACGAAATGCGCGGAAGCCGGTAGCCGGATCGATCGTGTCACCGACCGACATGATGGTTTGGTATAGCCGTTCTGCGATCCCTTGTTCGTAGAAACTGCCTGCCTCTTCGAAAGCCTCGGCCGCGTCGGCCGTCAGTGCGTCAGACCAGAGATAGCTGTAGTAGCCGGCCGAATAGGAGTCGCTGGCGAAGATGTGTTGGAAATGGGGCATTCGATGGCGCATGACGATTTCCTTTGGCATTTCTAACTCTTCCAGAGTTTTCCGTTCGAACCGATCGGGATCGATTTTCACATCTCCGGCCAGATGCAGCTTCATATCGACCAATGCGCTGGCCAGGTATTCGACGGTATCGAACCCTTGATTGAACGTCTCAGCATGTTTTATTTTGGTTACCAGTTCGGGTGGCATTGGTGTGCCGGTCTGGTGATGAACGGCAAACCGGTTGAGCACTTCCGGCGTGGGCAGCCAATGCTCAAAAAGCTGCGATGGAAACTCGACATAGTCACGGACCACGGATGTGCCTGCTTGCGAGCGGTACTTCACCTGCGAGAGCAGTCCGTGCAGGGCGTGACCGAATTCGTGAAACAAAGTAACCGCGTCGTCCCAAGAGATCAACACAGGCTCACCCTCGGCGCCTTGGACGAAGTTCGAATTGTTTGAGACGATCGGTGTGATTGGGCCGTCGATATTCTCTTGCACCCGATACGCCGTCATCCAGGCTCCGCTATGCTTTCCTTCACGTGCGTAGGGATCGAGATACCACAATCCGACATGCTTGCCCCCGGCATCGACCACCTCGAAAACCTGCACATCTGAATGAAATAGGGGCACATCGCTGATCGAGTGGAACTGTAGCCCATACAGTTGGCCTGCCGCCCACATCATGGCCTCGACCAGATTATCAAGCTGTAAGTAAGGCTTCACTTCATTGAAATCCAAGTCGTATTTGGCTTTGCGAACCTTCTCTGAATAGTAACGATAGTCCCACGCTTCGATGTTCACGCCGTGCCCCTCAGCATCGGCGATTGCCTGCATGTCGGAAATTTCTTGCCGCGCCCGTGCCACCGCTTTGGCCCAGACTTTCATCATCAGAGCCATGGCCGTCTCGGGCGTTTTCGCCATGGTCCGCTCAATTCGCCAGTGGGCGTGGGTGGGGTACCCAAGCAGGCTGGCCCGTTCTGCCCGCAACTGGAGAATCTCGGTGATGATGGCCTTGTTGTCGTACTCGGTTTCGTTGTCCCCCCGGTTGTAATAGTTTCGCCAAACCGTTTCGCGGAGCGATCGATTGTCGGCATAGGTCAGGAAAGGATCCATCGAAGAGCGACTGTTGGTGACGGCCCATTGCCTTGGTTTGCCAGCCTGTATTGCGGTGGCCCTCATGACCGAAACCACGCTCGCGGGCAGTCCTGCCAGGTCGGCCTTGTTTTTGATCCAGCTAACATAACCCTGTTCGTCGGCCATTACGTTCTGGGTAAATTGTGTGAACAGACCTGCCAAGCGTTGGTTGATGTTGGACAGCTTAATCTTGTCACTAGCACTGAGCCTGGCTCCACGGCGGACAAAGCTTTTGTATTGATTCTCGAGCAACCGTTTTTCCGCCTGCGTCAGGTTTTCGGCCTCTGTTCCCTCATAGACCGCGGAAATACGGGCGAATAGTTTTTCGTTTTGGATCATGCGGTCGTGGAAGGCAGCCAACTTGGGCATGACGATTTTTTCGATGTCGGCGATTGGCCCCACGTTGAGATTGGCCGTGTGGACGCCGAACAGCGTTTCAAGTCGGTCCAAAGGGCGCCCCACTTTTTCGAGCGCCACCAGGGTGTTCTCGAATGATGGTTGCCGGGAATTGTCTGAAATGGCTTCGATTTCTTGGTCCGCCTGTTCGATGGCGGCGTCGAAGGCGGCGACAAAATCGTCTGGTTGCACCAGGTTCCAGGGAGGAACGCCTCCGTAGGGACCAGTCCATGGTTGCAGCATTGCCATATTGTTTGCCTTTTGCAGGTTATCGGCCCCGATGGCGTGGAGTGAAAAAGATATCAATAGAGAAGATGTCAGTAAGGCAAGAGTGATCGATGTAGGAAAAAAGTTTGCACCGGGCAACCATTGAAATTTGGACTCGTTCATTAATAAGATTCCTGAGTGGGATAGTCAACGACGTGATTATACAAATTTCGAGTGAAGGGTATCTGTTTATGTTACACTTTCTTTCACTTCGGCTGATAGCAGGGTGGCAGGATTGGAGATATTAGAGATGAGATGGAAATGTTGCTTTTTCGTGTTGCTGGCTTCTGGTTTGATCGAGCCCACAGGGTCACATGCGGTCGAACCGATCGATATCGGATCGCGGCGCGAATTGTTCGTCGACCGTGTGTTGGTCGAGCGAGTGGAGGGACAAGCCACGTTTCGCTTGCACGCGCCGACGCCGCGTGAGATTGCGATCCAGTACGATCAGACCTGGGAAGGCAACGCCAGCGGTTATGCGACCGTTTTCCAGGATAGCGAAATCTATCGCATGGTTTATCGAGGACATCGATATCTGGTGGACCACAAACCGTTGCGGCAGGCGCAGAGCGAAGTCGTTTGCTATGCCGAAAGCCAGGATGGTATCCACTGGGTCAAACCGAAGCTGGGGCTTTTCGAGTGGAATGGTTCGAAGGAAAATAATATCATCTGGCTCGGTGGCCCGGAGACGCACAATTTTGCCCCATTCAAGGATTCCAATCCAGCATGCCAGTCGGATGCTCGTTATAAGGCAATCGGTGGCACAGTCACCAGCAAGGGCCTGCTAACGTTCAAGTCAGCCGATTGCATTCATTGGTCAAAGATGAGTGATGGCCCAGTAGTGACAAAGGGGGCGTTCGACTCACACAACACGTGCTTTTGGGATGCCCAACGCAGCCGCTATGTGATGTACGTGCGTTACTTCAGCGAAGGCGAATTTCAAGGTTTGCGCTCGATTGGTGTATCTTATTCGAGCGACTTTACCACCTGGTCAGAACCGGTGGGCTTGGTTTATCCAGATTCGCCACCACAACAGATGTACACAAACCAGATTGCACCCTATGCCCGTGCTCCGCATCTCTTGATGGGTTTCCCGACGCGGTATGTTGCCAGGCCGCTGAACGAACATGGCAAGCGGCTGGATCCCGTGCCACTGCGCGATCGATTAACCAAAGTGAATCGTCGAGTTGGCACCGATTTAACCGATGGGATTTTCATGTCCAGTCGCGATGGCCATTCATTCCGGCGCTGGGACGAAGCATTTCTCCGACCGGGACCGCAAACCGCAGGCCATTGGATCTACGGCGACAACTATCAATCGTACGGATTGTGGGAGACCGAGTCCGGGACACCTGGCGGACCGAATGAAATCTCCATGCACTTCAGTGAACATGCATGGCTCGATGACGACCATCAGGCAAGGCGCTATACCATTCGTCTCGACGGCTTCGTCTCACTCCATGCTCCCTTGGCCGTGGGTGAACTGACGACCAAGCAATTGACCTTTACAGGTCGGCAACTATCGATCAATTACGCTACGTCGGCGGCTGGAAGTGTTCGGGTCGAAATTCAAGATGCTACAGGAAAACCGCTCACCGGATATTCGCTGAATGACTCTTTAGAACACTATGGCGATACGACCCACCAGCAGGTGGCATGGAAAATTGGTTCCAATGTAAGCGCTGTCGCTGGCAAACCAGTCCGTCTGCGTTTTGTCCTGAAAGATGCGGATCTTTATTCTTTTCGTTTCGAATGACCATTGGGCTGGTGAGTCCAATGTAGGAACAGCAAAACCGTATAAATGCAGGATGGAACGAGCGGTAGCCCTGTTCCGGCAGAGCGTCTAAAATTGGCGATGAGCAGAAAAATTCAGCATGAAAAAATATCTGACAGTTGCAGTTGTGGTCATGCTCTACGCTCGTTTTGCCACATGTCATGCGGCACCCGCGGTTGATCAAGGTGCGGCGTCCCATCCGCAATCCACGATTCACACTTTTGGCGCGGTCGGAGATGGAATTGCCGACGACTCCGAGGCGATCCAACGCGCGGTGGATGCATCGGTTGGCCAGATTCACTTGCCAAAAGGCACCTTTCGAATCACCGTGCCGATCGTGATCGATCTGGAACAGGTCGGATTCACTTCGATAAGCGGCGGCGGTGTGGCCCGGATCGTCATGGCCGGCCCAGGACCGGCATTTCGGTTTGTTGGCACACACGATGGCACTGCGGCGCCGCGAACGGTGCAAGAAAACGTCTGGATGCGGCAGCGGGCTCCGATGATCGATGGCATTGAAATCGTCGGTGCGCATCCGCAAGCGTGCGGTATTGGGGCGACCGGGACCATGCAACTAACGCTCACACGGGTGGTTGTGCGCGACACGCTGCACGGCATTCATCTGACCAAACGGAACCGCAATGTGATCATTTCCGAGTGTCATCTGTACCACAACCGGGGCATCGGTGTTTTCCTGGATCGGTTGAACCTGCACCAAATCAATATTACGGGAAGCCACATCAGTTACAACGCAGGCGGCGGAGTGGTCGCACGTCAGAGCGAGATTCGCAATCTGCAGATTGGCACTTGCGATCTTGAAGCCAATATGGGTGGCCACGATTCCGCAGCAACCGCCAACATACTGCTCGATTCCACTGAAAGTTCGATTGGCGAAGTGGCGATCGTCGGGTGCACCATTCAACACGCAAACAATGCACCCAATTCGGCCAACATCCGTATCAATGGCCGCTCCACTCCACGGTCCCATACGGATGAGTTGCGCCACGGCAACGTGACCATCGCCAATAATATATTATCGGATGTCCAGACCAATGTGGAAATTCGCAACACACGGGCCGTCACCATCACAGGCAACACGATGTGGAAGGGTTATGCGCACAACCTGATGATCGACCGTTGCGCCAATGTGGTGGTGGCCAGTAACGTGTTCGACCGCAACCCGCGTTATCACCGCAGCAACGATGCCGAGGTGAAATTGGGTTTGATCTTCACCGATTCGACCGATTGCACCATCAGCGACAATCATATCCAGGGAACCGGTCCTATTCCGGCCGCTGTGGTGTTGCGTCGTTGCCGCCGTATGAATATGACCGGCTGCACCATCCTCGACTATGAAAATTGCGGCTTACTGCTGGAAGGCGTATCAGACAGTCGGTTTTCCGACTGTCTCATCCGAGATGACCGGGCCGGCGCCAAGTCAGTATCACTCCAAGCCACTGGCGGCCACGGGAACATGATCGTCAACAACCTGCTGGGCAGCCCACCCAAGGTTGACGCTAATTTTGGCGTGGTTCGTGGGAATGTGCATCCCTAGGGCATCGTAATAACGCCAGAACTGTGCACGGCCTATTCCAGCTTAGTGCCTATCCCATTACCATCAACAGGCCGAAATTCCTAAGTACAAGCATCCTTAACCGTGTTCCGGTTATGGGATAGGTTCATAGCGCAAGCTTCACTTCGCCAACGATTGGAGTCAGCCCTCGTGGCAACAGCCGTCGTATGCCTGCGGATTCACAGGCTGCGCCCAACTTGGGAATTTTGACCAATCGATGTGTTGACGATACTCGATTCGATAAATTTCCGGTGGTGGATTCAATCCTTGGCGGATGCGTTTCTCAGACTGCTTGACCAGCGTGTTGATGCGGAGCAGGTCGTCCTTGGATGACTTCGTGAATCTAATCATGGTGGCCTCCAGGTCGTCGGAGCGGTGTGCATTTGACAAACTCCACGCGGATATCCGGGCGTCCCGCTTCAGGTGTGCGAACCATGTTTCCACCGCAAATAAATCACGCGCCACACCAGTGAGCAGGTGTGCTTTTCCGTGCCACTCGACTTTGCCCCAACGCACGAAGCCACCACCCAGCGCCCCAACAACCACTTAGGTTGCTGAGGTTGAGCGCAATTAACCGCAAATTGCATGCCGATGTACAGGCCGGGAGTAATCGTTGCTGCACTTCAGCGTGGATCGTACTTGTTTGGTGGGAATTGCAAGGATAGACGCGATTGCTTACGTTGAACTGGCCGTTGTTTTAGAACCTCAATCACTTTGCTAAAATTCACCATTGCACAGACTTCTAACCCGCATATTCCACCCGTTTCGTCGCGAGGCCCTTGTTACCAATAAAGCTGAGTTAAGTCCTTTCGTGGCAAGGCATGTGAGGCTTGCGACCGCAGGCGTGTTTTTTACACGTTGAGGATCGCAGGCCGAAACATAACGCAGCCACGGAAGGACTTGGGACGCCGTAGCAGAAACGGGTAAAATATGCGGGCAAACCTGTTTTTACAGCCAAGATGGCTGTGCTGCGCATTTAGAAATGTAGCCCCTGTTCTAGGAGTAAGAAAATCATGTCGCAGCGACACTATTGCATTCTTGTCATGACTGGCCTTTTCGTTCCACTGTCGGTGCAGTGGGCGGCTGCTGAGAAAGTCGGCGGCGATTCACCTCCGTTGGAGGCGGTAGACGCAGAAGTTTTCGAAGCGATCGCCCGGTTTTATGCTTACGATAAAACGCTGCCACCGGAGCCGCGTGTTGTGGAAAAAATCGACGGTGATTCGTCCATTCGGGAAAAGTTTATTTTTCGGGGAGTACGCGGATTTTTAGTGCCCGGCTATCTGGAATTGCCCAAAGAGCGCGCGGCCCCAGCACCACTGATCCTACTGCTGCATGGCTGGTCGGGTAGCAAGGATAGTTGGTGGGAGGATGGGGGTTATATCAGTGGTGGCAATATGCGCAAGGCTCTGCTCGGAGCGGGGTATGCGGTGCTGGCTGTCGATGCTCCGACCCATGGTGACAGGATTGCTGAAAATGACTACGCGCTAGTGAATGACCTGCGAGAAAACGGTCAGCCGACCCATCGAAACTACTTTACGCTGGAAGAGATAGTCGTGCAGAGTACGCGCGATTACCGCCGCGCACTCGATTTTATAGAATCGAGGGATGAGATCGACTCCCAGCGTATTGGAATGATCGGATACAGCATGGGCGGTTTGCAGACGTTCATCCTAACTGCGGTTGAACCACGCATTCGTGTTTCTGTGGCGTGTGTTGTGCCTTCTCTGGCTGGTCAGTCCACGTCGATAGGGCCCAAGGACTACGCTCGGGGAATCGCCGATCGCCCTTTTCTGATGCTCATGGGACGTACCGATACGATGTGCCAACAGCAGCATGCCAGGCAATTACTCGACCTGATTCCCAGTACGCGAAAAAATCTTATACTATTCGATGCTGGGCATAAGTTGCCTGATCGTTATGTCAACGACGCACTGACTTGGTTTCAAGAATATCTGAAACCGTAAGGATACATACTCTAAGGGGTCATTCCATGATGAAGTATTTGTTAGCCGTTTTCGTGTTCCATGCTGCAACCTGCCAGGCTGAGATACGGTTGCCGAAACTGATCAGCTCAAATATGGTGCTACAGCGAGAATGTGAGGTAAAAATCTGGGGTTGGGCCGATCCGGATGAGGAAATTCGTGTGGTTTGCGATTGGCGCGACCGAGTGACGCGAGTTACTGCCGATGCGGATGGGAATTGGCAGGTCCGTATTCAGACAGGAGAGGCTGGTGGGCCTCATAAAATGACCATTGCTGGCAATAACACCATCGTGCTGAATCAAATTTTGTTTGGTGAGGTGTGGGTGGGATCGGGGCAGTCAAATATGGAAATGCCGCTAAAGAATGTGTCGGGCTCCTACACTGGTATCCGGGACGCCGTGCAGGAAATCGCTAATGCGACCTATCCCGAAATTCGCCTGTTTCAGGCAGGGAATTTTAGTAGTAAGGAACCACTGGATGATGTGGAATCGGGCATCAGCATGTATGGCATTCCGCCGGCGGCCTGTACCTGGCAAGCTTGCTCACCTGAGACAGTACCAACTTTTTCATCGACTGCTTACTTTTTTGCCCGTGCCTTACATACCGAGTTGAAGGTTCCCATTGGGATCATTGACGCTGCGTGGGGTGGTACGTCAGCAGAGGCCTGGACACCGGCACCCGGATTGAAGGCACTGGAATACAAGGCCGAGTTAGAACAGGCAGCAAAGCTCCCGCAGCAGGCGGACAAGAAGATTCCGACCCGACTTTACAACGGCATGATCCATCCACTCCGCAAGTTTCAAATAAAGGGCGCTATCTGGTATCAGGGCGAAGGCAATGCAGGACGGGCGGAGAAATATCATCGCCTGTTCTCGACCATGATCAGTCAGTGGCGCGAGGTATTTGGTTATGAATTTCCGTTCTACTTTGTGCAGATTTCACCTTTCAACTACGGTAGCACCAAGGGGGCCTACCTGCGTGAATCGCAACTGGAGACATTGTCGCTATCCAAGACCGGGATGGCAGTGACGATGGACATTGGCAATCTCACGGACATTCACCCCAAGAACAAGCAGGAAGTAGGACGCCGTTTGGCCTTGTGGGCACTGGCAAAAGACTATGGCCGCGACATCGTTTGTTCAGGGCCCATCTATCGTGAGAGCCAGTTTCAAGATGGCCAGGTCCGCCTGAAATTTGATCATGTCGGTGGCGGACTTACAACGAACGATGGCAAAACGCCCAGCCATTTTGAGCTTGCCGGTCCAGACAAGGTTTTTCATCCAGCAACGGCAGTCATTGATGGTGATGAACTGGTGGTGACTTCAGAAAAAGTGGCCATGCCCCAAGCGGTTCGTTACGCATTTACTAGTCAGGCAATGCCCAATCTGACCAACCAGGCAGGCCTGCCAGCCAGCTCCTTTCGCAGCGACCGTTGGTAAATTTCGACTTGTCCGGATATTCCACCCGTTTCTGCTACGGCGTCCCAAGTCCTTCCGTGGCTGCGTTATGTTTCGCCCTCGGGCACCGCGGCGCAGCAGTGGTCGCCTCAACGTGTAAAAAACACGCCTGCGGTCGCAAACCTCACATGCCTTGCCACGAAAGGACTTAGCTCAGCTATTCTGGCAACAAGGGCCTCGCAACGAAATGGGTGAAATATCCGGACTAAATTCGTGCGCGTCGGCCTGGCTTTTCGGGGGCCCGGTACGTGACTTGCTCGAGCCAGGGCGTCTCGAGTCGCAGATGGCCTTGGTGCCGTGAGGTCATCACTGCGTCAAGGATACCGGTGGTCAGCAGGGTTCTTTCCGGCGGGTAGAGCTCTTGCTGTTCAAGAATCATCGTTTCGATATTGTGCGTCAGGTAGGCGAAGTGTCCAAACTCCGGTTCCTGGAGCCAGAAGTGGGTAGCGTCGGCTGTCGATTTTTTGCGCTGTTTTCCCGCGAAACCAAAGGCACCCGTGTATCCGTTGAGCATGATGACCGATGAGTGGAAGCCATCGGTGTGTTCGATCAAGAAAGCCGCCGGAGATTTGCACAATTCCTCGGGCGGACCGTTTGGCTTATTTTCAACTGGCTCCAAGGCCGCCTGCAATAGTTCACGCGACCATTTCCCCTGTCGGGCTGCTTGCCACACCGCATCACCTTCAAGGCAGGTAACCGCATGTACGCCCGATTCTCCCCCTCGGCGTCGCTCGATCATACACTGCAGTGTTTCCAGGGCGTGAAATCCATACGCCTCGATCCCACCAAAACCGATTGCAAGTCCTTCCTCCAAATCGACCTCGAGCGGATACTCAAGGTCTGGTTTTCTCCAGGCGGTAGGTAGCGAAGAACCGGCCATTAGCGGAAATTTCATGGCACGTGCCTGATCGACCATCCACTTCGCATCTTTCCAGGCGAAACCCAGATGCTTGTCATTGAACACGGGCGCCGTCTTTCCCGTTTTTTCAAAAGTGCGGACCGTCTCTTCAAAAAAACGGCGACGTGGGTACAGGTGCTGCCCCTTCTCGTTGTGAGGGTAGTCACCATGCTCTCCAATGATCACTACGCCGTCGACCGCAAGTTGATCCGTTCCCAAAGTAAGCGCCTGTTCAATGCTTGGTGCCATTTGAGCCCCATACTGATTGGCCATGCCCCGGCTGAGATCCGATTTTGGGAACTGATCGACGTACATCGACACCACCTGAGTGCGGGGCCAATAGGTTTCTTGGAGTGAGAGGATATGCCCTTGCAGTAGGCGGCCGACGATCACATCGGCGTGCGAATAACCCCGATACTCGGTCATGATCGCAGCGATACGTGGCTTGGTGTTTGGCGCTACGCCTGCCAGCAAGCGGTTCGGGCAGTGTGCTGCAACTCCAGCTAAGCCGAGGGCTTGAAGGAATTGACGGCGACCAGGATTTACCAAGCCTGGGTCGAATTGGCCTTTTGAGGTTGGCCCGCGTCCAGATTCTTGTCCAGCCGGCACTTGCTGATGCGGCAATGGTACAGACAAGAATCGATTAGACACTCGTTGAGATGGCATCAGTTGACTCCTTCGAGCGACTTCATGATTTAATACCGGGGCATAGTTCTTAGGCAGAACCGCCTACCTCGTGTTATGAATATTCTTTCCCAATGATACCCACCGCAAATGTGGGTCGGCAACCATAGGTAAAAGTCCAGACAGTAGACGTGAGGCCGGGAGACCTGCAAAGGTCGGTATTTAAAAAGAAACGACTGAAAGAAAATCGAGAAGTAAGATAACCACGGAGACACGGAGAACATGGAGAAGTTTTATAAATGGTTCTTTTCTCCGTGCCCTCTGTGTCTCCGTGGTTTAATCATTTAGTGCTATTTTGGCTGAGTGTGACTTTGCAGTTTGCTGAGAACGGGGGGACGGTGAAATAATCGAATCTGACCATAGTGGCGAGGCTAGTCAACCGGTGGTCCCCGACTTGCCCAATCTACCATGAAGAGAGTGCAAAAACTTATGTTGACAGGTGGGGACCTCACGATACGATGATGCCAATATGAAAACGGGCACGGCCAAATTGATTGACCTTGATGTGATGGCTCAGGTCGCAGAGTGCCTCCGAACCTTGGCCCATCCGGTGCGACTGCGAATGGTTCAGATGTTGCTCAACGGATCGTACTCGGTTGGAGAGCTGGCCGAGAAGTGTGAGGTCGCCAACCACATGGCTTCTGAACACCTGCGATTGATGCAACATTGCGGATTTCTTTCGAGGAGGCAGGAGGGGCGTTATACCTATTATGAAATCGCGGAGCCCCATTTGCGGGACATTATGCACTGTATTGAAGGTCGATTCGGGAGTTAGAGAGGCGTATTTTTTTTGCCGTTAGGGTCGTCGTATCGAGAGTACTCGACATTTCCAGTTGATATCATGACGACAGCATACGGTTGAATGTTGACCCAATTTAGAAGGAGGCGGGTATGTTAGTTCTCAGTAGGAAGTCTGGCGAAAAAATTACCATCGACGGGACGATCGAAGTGACCGTGCTTAAACTCAAAGGCAACAAAGTTAGCCTCGGAATCCGAGCTCCTAAGGATGTAAAAATTTTAAGGGGTGAACTCCACGAGGATTGGGCATTATCCGAAGTGGATTCTCAGCTTGAGAACGGTGAAAATTGCATTACCCCTACCGTGCATACTACGGTATCCAGGGAACCATCGTTGGCATGGTCGATTTAACCCGCATATTTCACCCGTTTCTGCTACGGCGTCCCAAGTCCTTCCGTGGCTGCGTTATGTTTCGATTCACGATCCTCAACGTATAAAAAACACGCCTGCGGTCGTGAACCTCACATGCCTTGCCACGAAAGGACTTAAAACACCTCGCGACGAAACGGATGAAATATCCGGGTTAACCACTTCTCAATCCATGGCTATAGTGCCAGTTCAAGTCATGCCAGCAAATCATCGATGACCTGCCCATGGACGTCGGTCAGGCGGCGGTCGATGCCGTTGTTACGGTAGGTGAGCCGTTGGTGATCGATCCCCAACAGTTGCAAGACCGTGGCGTGGATGTCATACACCTGAGTCGGCTGGCTGCGGTCAAGTGGCTTGTAGCCCCACTCATCTGACGGGCCGTAGCTGATGCCCCCCTTGATGCCGCCACCACACAACCAATTGGTAAACACATACGGGTTGTGGTCTCGTCCTTTGCCTCCCTGTGATGAAGGCATACGACCGAATTCGGTGGTCCAAATTACGATCGTGTCCTCCAGCATCCCCCGTTGCTTGAGGTCTTGAATGAAGGCCGTACAACCACGGGCCATGCCTTCGGCCAATGGGCCATGGTCGCGCTCGATATCTTCGTGCGAATCCCAGTTGCGACGTGGAAAGCCGTTGTCATTGCCACTCCAGATCTGCACAAACCGTACGCCCCGTTCCAGTAAGCGTCGCGCCACCAGGCACTTGGTTGAAAAATAAACAGCCTCCTCGCGTGCGTTGATCTGCTCGGGAAATGACTCTGGCACGTGGTCTAAGCCGTAGAGCCGCAAAATATGCGCAGGCTCACGTGAAAAGTCGATCGCTTCAGGTGCCGCCAGTTGCATATGCGCGGCCAACTCGTAGCTGTGAATTCGTGCTTCGAGTCTTTCGTCGCCCCTTCGCACAGCCGCATGTTCACGATTGAGCCGATTGATCAGCGGGATGGTGGCTTTTTTACTGGTGTCAGTGATGAAATCGCCATGCGCGTCAGGAAAAAGATCGACAATCGCATTTTCACGACCGGGGTAGATGACCGTACCTTGGTGTTGCGAGGGCAGGAATGCGCTGCCCCAGTTTTTAGTACCATTGGATGCCAGACCACGGTGATCGGGTAGTACCACAAACGCCGGTAAGTTTTCATTCATGCTGCCCAACCCATAGCCGATCCACGATCCCATCGAAGGAAAACCGGGGCGATTAAATCCAGTCGCCTGCAGTAGGGTTGCCTGGCTGTGTACGCCCGTTTTGCCAACGAGATTGTGGACGAAAGCCATCTGATCGACCACGCTACCCAGAGGTGCAACGACGTCGCTGAGCATTTTTCCCGATTCACCGTATGGCTTAAAGTCCCAAATCGGTTTGAGCCAGGGGCCCAATCCATTCTGAAACGCCTCGACATGCTCGCCAAAGTCGGATGGCTTGCCGTGATGCTTCACTAGTGCAGGCTTGTAATCGAAAAGATCGATAGGACTCGCCGCTCCTGCCATGAAAAGCTGCACCACCCGTTTTGCCTTAGGCGGATGATGTAGTACTTGAGATGATTGCTCGCCTGCCAACCCGTCATCGGCCAACATGCTTGCCAGGGCAATCCCACCCAAGCCGCCACCACTACGCCATAAAAAATCTCGTCTCGAGACGGGCGTCGAGTTTTGGTCATGCGGAAATGCTGATGGTGTTTGCATAATGCTAATCCACAAATACAAATTCGTTGAGGTTCATGATGACACGGCATACGTTGGCCATGCCATGGGTCTCGGCGAACCGATTCAGCGGGGCGAGTTCTTTGGCGGTTGGCTCTCGCCCCAGTGCGATGTGATAAGCATTCATGACCTGATCGGATAAGCTTTTTTCCGTCGCGCCGACTCGCTCCGCAAAATGGCGTGACATGACCAGTGACAGGCTGTTGTTCATCAGGGTAAGAGCTTGCAAAGGTGTGATCGTTTGACTGCGACGGCCCACCATGATGGACGGGTCGGCGCAGTCCATCACCGTCATGAATGGCTGGGTCTGCGACCTCACGATGAAACGGTACACGCTACGTCGATGACAAGTTGGATCTTCAGGATCGTGAAGGTGGTACTGATAATGGGGTGAATGTTCGGGCTTTTCGATCACAAAGTCCTGAAAACTGGGCCCTCCCATCTTCAGATTTAATTTGCCTGAGACCATCAATAGGGAGTCGCGGACCGCTTCTGCCTCCAACTGACGCCGATTCATCCGCCACCAGAAACGATTGCCAGAATCGACCACACGGGGATCGGTAGCCGTTGGAATGTTTGTCCCTTGGAGGTTGTCTGTCTGGTGGCTTTTCTGGTGGCTTTGGCACTGCGGACAGTCTTCCAACCGAGACGACTGGCGGTACACCGCGCTGTTGACGATCAGTCGATGTAACTGTTTGAGCGAACCTCCCCCATTGCGGAATTCAAGCGCCAACCAATCCAATAATTTAGGATGTGTGGGCCTCTCCCCCATGCGTCCGAAGTCACCCGGCGTGTTGACCAGCCCGCGGCCAAAGTGATATTGCCACACCCGGTTGACGATTGAGCGCCAGGTCAGCGGATTATTGGCGGACGATAACCAGCGGGCCAACTGAGCCCGACGGTCTCCCTCATCCGCGTTTGCGTTGGTGGTAAAATTCGCATCGAGCGATTCGATACAGCCAAGGGCACCGGGCGTGACTTCGTCGCCAGGGCTCTTGATATCTCCGCGCAGCAAAAGATGAATAGGACGCGGTTGCCCGCCATCCGGCCCGGTGCCTCGGAAAGATCCGCTCCCGTGATGCACCGTGCCAGCGTAGACGCGTTTGGCCGGAGGCAGTTCGTCGATCGCTTGGGTCACGGTTACCAGTTCGTCTTGGATCATACGACGCCGGTCGAGCACTTCAGCATCGACTTGGCGCTGCAAGGTCGTATCACGCTCGGTTTCTAAATCGGTGAGTACCTGGCCGTCGACCGGCGCTCCAGGGAAGTACCCATCCACCAAGTTTTCGTGGCTCCAACGCATGCCCGATTCAATCGAGTCGAGTGCCGTGATGGGCTCGTTGAGAGCAACGTTATCGCCCGCAGCGTTCAATACCTTCAGTTCGGCCAGTGCGAAAATAAAATCGTTCTGCCGTGGCGCCAATTTCGTCGCCGTGACTCGAACAAACCTGGCCACCGCGCCATCGAGCCGCTTCATTTGCGGTGTCGTGCCAGGGTTTACGATATCGGTGTCTGTAGGTTCAACCACCGCGCGGACAGCTTGAGTGAACTGGGCGTTGTCCGCGAGTTCAATTTTATACCGTCTTGGAAAGCCAAAACCGGCGCCGATGTTATTGAAGTCGTCATGGCAGCCGATGATTTCAATGCGTTCGATTGCCACTTCCTCGCCCAGGTCAACTTGCACCCATTTTACCACCGCCTGATCCGATTCGATGGCGCTGTGATAACCGTATTGGACTGGAAGCTTGGCGGTTTTTTGTAATTTGGCGATTTTCTCTCGCAACTCGGCCAATGGTTTACCACCTTGCTCCTCGATGGTTGCATCGATTTCTTTTTTCTCTGTCAAAAGGGTGCGTTTTTGGGCCAGTAGTGCATCGTGTTTGTGTGTCTGCCGGGGATCGTCGTAATATTCTCGATCGGTCCGGTCGAGCGCTGCAAAAACTGCCTGTAAACCGTAGTATTCCTTTTGCGTGATCGGATCGAATTTGTGATCATGGCACTGGGCGCAACCGACCGTTAAACTTACAAAAGTCATCATTGTGTTGCGCACCATATCATCGCGATCGAGATGGCGGGCAACCTTACCATCAATTTTCGTTTCCGGCACCTCGGCATGACCGATAAAATCCCACGGTCCGGCCGCAATAAACCCCAACGCTTCGATTCCATCCACCGTATCCTCATGCAGTACGTCGCCGGCGATTTGTTCTTCAATGAATTTGCCATACGGCTTATCGTTGTTGAATGCACGAATCACGTAGTCGCGGTACGGCCACGCATTGGGACGCTGCTTGTCCTTGTCGTATCCGTGAGTTTCGCCGTAGTGCACCACGTCGAGCCAATGTCGCGCCCAGCGTTCGCCATACCGAGGCGAGGCCAGCATGGAATTGACCAACTGTGGATACGCATCAGGAGATGGATCGGCCACAAACGCATCGATTTCTTCGATGGTCGGTGGCAGGCCGGTCAGGTCGAACGATAACCGGCGAATCAAAACCCGTCGGGATGCTGTCGCTGCCGTCTGTAAGTCAAGTTTTTCGTGGTGCGCGGCAATGAAACGATCGATCGGCGTACGGCACCATGCTTCTCGTTGGGGCGATAATGGTGGCAATTTTGGTCGCGCGATGGGTTGTAGCGACCACCAAACCGGAGGTTCCAGAAATAATCCCTGGGGCCAGTGGGCGCCGTCGGCAATCCAATTACGAATTGCTGTTTGTTCTTGCTCAGAAAGGGGAGCAGCCGATTGGGGCATCTCCGCAGCGCCGTCGGTCGGTGTAACTAGTTCGAGTAAATAACTCGAATCGGGATCACCCGCCACCACCACTTCACCACTGTCTCCACCATCAAGCAGCCCGTTTGCTGTTTGCAACGAGAGTCCACCTTCGCGATGGTTGTCGTTATGACAATTCAGGCAGTGTCGCTGCAATATAGGTGCCACCTGTTCGGCAAACAAACCGTCGTGAGCCGTGACCCATTGGGCATTCGTAAACAGGCATGCAATGATGAGTAGTATTCGACCAATCATGGTATTTGAATTAGCCACGGATTGAACACGGATGAGACATGGATGAAACACGGATATTAATTTGTCGAATTAGCCGCAGGGCGTTAACCCCCGGTTTTTACCGTGCAACCGGACGCTAACGCGTTTCGGCTGATTTTTTACAACCCCATTTAAATTTGCCAAAGCACCAGCACACAGCTCAACAGGTCACCAAGGCAGACATTCATCCTATTATGAACAGCCTTGTTGAGTGCCGCAACGCTTTCACTCCAGAGTTAAGTCCAGTGTGCCAAAGGATGAAAAGATGATTTGGGCATGATCGCCGGCCACGGCGGGCGGTGATTCCAGCATCGATCCGATAATGACAACGTCACCCGCACGTAAATATCGGTCGTACTTGGGTAGTTCGTTGGCCAGGGCGAGGACCGCATCGAGTGGCACGCCGTTCATCATGATGCTTGCCGCACCCTCGGCCTGAACTTTGTCATTAATTTTGACCAGGCTTGTTTCCTTGGCAAAGTCGACCTGATTCAAAGGGAATTGCTGCTCTGGCAAGATGAAGCCGCCATGGGACAAGCCGTCCGCAATGCCCAAGTTGACACCCGCTGCGGAGCCGCCCTCGGCATCGCGTACACGGGCGGATATGAGTTCACTGGCGCCACCAACTCCGCCAATGGCCGCAGCCAATTCTTCCGGGCTGATTTTAGGGCCGGGTAAGTCCTGCTTCAGCCAAAAGCAAACCTCTGCCTCAACGAATGGTGATCCGGCTGCAAACTGATCGCTTTTCAGAGTACTTCCAGACTGAATTTGGTCGGATGCCAACATGAATCCAAAGATAGGGTCGAGCTCTTCTCCCGGTTTGATGATTTTGGTTCCGCCCATTTTCCAACCTGCAAGCCGTTCACCTTGGGCTTCCATTTTGGCCAGCAGAGCCATCTGGATTTGGTAGGCTTGCTCACGGTCGAGTTGAGGGAAGTGGATTGCCAACGCGCGGGTGGTGCTTTCATCTTTACGAGCCAACAGTAGATGGTCCGCGATTGCGTCCTTATCTGCATAGGCCGTGAGCTGGCTGGTGATGTCTTTCTCCGCGTCCTTATTTTCTGTTGCTACATTCGGCCCGTGATTGTCCTTCTTGCTGCAAGCAGAAAAAAGTACCAATAGGCCAAGTGCCAATGGCGTAAATCGCTGGATGGAAAGACGGGTGAAATGATTAAACATGTTAATTCCTTATTGAAATCAATCCAGATACTAGACCGTGAATACCAATCGGGTTGGGGCAGGGGACCTTTACCTTTGGTAATGGCATTCCCAGTTGTAATCCCCATTCTCAACTGTGACAAGTTGTTGGGAAGTCCTACGGGTTTATTGTCTCCTACTGGGATCTAAAAACCCTCGTCTTCAGGCGATCACTTCAGTAGAACTAGGCTACGGAAGCGTACTTCGATACCGGGCAAAGCGGGCATAATAGCCGCGCAGCGGCGACATCGTT
>JBDOMT010000415.1:0-3979 GCA_039831705.1 Pirellulales bacterium
GCCAATAAGTAAGCTCTAACCATGGATAGTTTCGTTTCTTTGGAGTCGCCTTCTAACCGTGTCATGACCAGCAAAATAATTATCACCATTTTAGTAGCAACATCCGACGAAAGGGTTTGATTGATGGTTACGTCCTGCACATTCGTACGCTCAACCCATGTGGGCGTGTCGTACGAAGCTTGGGACCCGTCGTAAGCTGTGTTCTCAAAAGTCTTGGCGTTAAGACCCAGGACTGCTTGACCTGCTACAGGCATGATTAATCTCCTTCGATTAACCCAGGTGCCTGAGTGCTTGGTGAGCTTGAATGACTCCTATAATTGGTAAGTGATTAAGGTTTGACTTGGTCTTTCCACATCTGTGCGAATGCCGGAGCAGCCCTCTTCAATGCCGGTCGCATGTAAGGCCGCTTCGGGTAACTGGCCACACGTCGTGACCCAAATATCAAGGAGCTCGGATTGATCCTCTTTCCTGAAAATTCATGTGCTTCTGGAATCGTTTGCGGTCCACCGCCACCGCTCTTTCGTAAAATTGTTGGGCCGACCAAATACGAGCCGCCCCGTTTCCCACCCCTCCCAGTCGACTGTGCAAACAAAAACCTCTTCAGCAAACCCTTATGAACACCTGGTGGTCGCCCGGGTGCCGAGGGCTTTCTCAAGTGCGTCACCAACGGCTCAAAATTTGGATTCTCTCCTCGAATGTGCCACAACCGCCTCGCATTGTTAAAAGTCAGTGCCAACTGGGGTGGAAGCTCCGATACATTTTTGTACGCCCTCTGCTTCTTCATGGACCGCTTGGCGACCACCTTTAAGTAATTCGCCTGGTGCCGAATCACTCGCATCCTCGCACTGCCAACTCTGGTGATCACTCTTCCAGTTTTGTCAGTGATATCAACTCTGAAAAACTTAGTGCCATGCCTCGATCTAAACGTAGCCATCAGAGTGAATACCGATAAAGGATCTGTCCCATCACCTGAACAACTTTGCTGCTTCGAAGGTCATCGTGATTCACGATTTCACCGGGTATTGACAACAACCACTGTGCCTTTATTCCTGTTGCCTCAAGGGCAATCATCTTTCCATGTTCATAAATGTGCTGGTCGATTACCTCATACAAGCCAAGCGCTCCGTCTACGTCCTCGATCTCGTAGCCATCCACACGAAGGCCTAACAGTAGATCAAACGGCACATCAATAAATCGATGCCCGCGACTATGCGGAACATCTTGCTGCGGTGACTCCAAAACCGAAGATCGCAAATAAACCTCAGCATTCCTGTCCATGTGCTCCAGTTTCGCACCGGGAAAGCCGTACACTCGCTCAGCTACCACCAAATTCGATTCGTTGATGATCTCAACAATCGATTGACCAAGCTGTGCGACCAGGCTCTTCGCCATCAAACATTTCCCGTCTCTTTGGTGTGAATCCGCCAGGAGATCCGGTAACTGTCCGAATATCGCTTGGCAGGCTCCACAGCCAGCGGAAGCACTTCCATCCGTACCTCACTGCCACTGCTGCTGTCGTAAATAAAGTCGCCAACCTCTGGTTCCACCGGCCCCTTTCCGTTGGCAAAGTCGTAATTCACCACTGCGATAATGTAATCCTCAGCACGCTCGTTAATGATCATGCCATCCGTGGATTCAGCCACCGAAGAGTAAAACCCCTTGGTGGCCAGCGCCGTAAACTCAAGCCCACCGCGCCGCACAGTAACTGCGACAGTACGGTGGGCTTTTCGTTTCGACTCGTGCCAAATGGCACCTTTTTGGATCAAATCAACCATTTAGTTACTAAGCAGTCGGCAGTTGGAATCTGGCCCATACGGTCGTGTCGGTAGCACTGCTCGCTTTGGTGCAAATACCAAAGTCCGTACCAGCCGCTGCTAATTCGGCCGTGTTATTGGCCAAGTTGACATCGACCACGTCACCAACCGCAAAAACGTTCGCAGTGGTTTCCTTGTCGATCTCGTAAACGACATTGCCATTGGCCACACTGGCTGCGCCAAGATCGCCACTGGGAGTATCACTGTGGATAACCCCCAAAGCACCAGAACCCAAATCAACTGCGTCCCCAGCCACTTCTGCGGCCGAAACGTAATCAACCATGGTCGTGCCGCCCTGTCGATATTTAACAGACATCGCAAAAACTCCTTAGATTGAAAATTAGCTTGTAAAACTTCGCCACTGTTTCTTGAAAGAACCCCTGCCCGCGATGTCAATGAAGCCCACTCACGGACAGGGGGGCACCTGGCTACGCCACTACGCTTTTCTGTGCAGCGCGTGGATCAACCTTCGCAACTCCAAAGTCGAAGTAGCCACGGAAAACAACTCCCAAGACTTCAAACGAGGCCTGCTCCGACTCGATGATCGGAGTGGAAACCCCATTCAAGAAACCAACTTCCATCGCGGCAATGTCGTCCGGGTTGGAGAACATGTACCAATCGTTTGCGTCGGAATTCGCCATTCCGGCACTGTTCAGGTAAGGAGTGGCAACCGGACGGTAAGAACCCGCATGCGGATTGCCTTCCATTGCCGGACCATCCACAAAGCCTTGTCCGACAACCTTCAGGTCGGAGAACAACTGCTGCGCGGTCACTGCCAAGCTGGTTGGAACCAACAATCGGTCGGCCCCCAAGATGATTGGCTTGCCTTCCTTGTCGGACTGATCCATGAACTTCTGGGCCACAACCGTCAAGCCATCGATGTCCAAGGCGACCGTCGACAGATTGCTGTTATTGGCATGGAAGAAGTTGTCCGTATTGTCCATCAAGACCGTGAACACATTTTCTTCCAAAGCCAGCGCAGCCTGGCGACCTAGTAGGGACCGAATGTTGCTCAGCATGCCCAGGTCATCGTTGATGATGTCCTGGCGAGTGAACGCAAACCGGCGACCGTAGGTATCCAGCTTGTTGGCGTAGCTCTCTTCACTCAGTTCGGCCGACTTGATTTCACCGTCTTTGCCGACCTTTTCGAACACCCCAGCGGCTGTCAGCCGGTAGCTGGTGTGCTGCTTAAAATCGTTCATTGATCGGGTGCGGCAGAATTGACGCCAGGTCGTCGGAACCGCCAAGAAGCTTTGCAGTGCTGCCTTATTGGCAACATTGGAGAGTATACCCGGCAAGCTGATAGTTGAAGGACCAGCGGCCGCCTGCAATACATGCTCCTTGTAGGCGGCATGCAAGGCATCGCCATTGGAACCAGGATGAACGTAGCCGCCAGCAGCACGAATGCACTCATGCATCATGTACTGCAAGCCAACGCCCCGATGACGGGACGACAGGGCCGCATTCATGGTTTCTTCGTTGTAATGCTCGCCGACGAACTTTTCATCCTGCGTTGCCTGCAAACACAAAGCAGCTTCAAGAACTTCAGCTGCGGGAGCATGGGCCGCGTGGCTGTGGATGCCGGGCAGTCGAGGCCGGGAGGCTCGGGTGGCTTCCAGCTCAACCTTGTCTGACGTCCACTGGTTTTGTAAAGCATGGGCAAACAGTCTGGTTTTTTCTTTCTTGCCATCAACTTCGATCTCGATTTCAGGGTTGTCGAACTTGGCACAAATGCTACGCACGCTCGAAACGTAAGACTCGGCCTCAGCAGCTGCCTTGATGGCCGAAGCACGGATCTCATCCGCAGCTGGAGCAACGTTTTCGATCTTCTTCAGCTGCTCAGCAGGATTCAGACCAGAAGTCTCAGACTTCCACATGTTGTTCAACGAGGCCTTAATGCCATCGTCGAGAGTTTCAGCATCGAAGCCCTTTGCTTCTAGCCATTCTGCAAATTTAGGTTCCATTTCTGGCTCCTTCTTTTGGGATGCGGCGATACGGGCCGACGTATCGTCGTCCACGCCTAAGGGGGTGAAGGAGAGCTCCTTCAGAATTGATTCGCGAGCAACATAGGCTGGCCCCACGTGCTCCTTGCCATTAACAGTTGCTCTTCGCCCAGCTGCCAAATATTGAACCGGTTTGGGAAAGAACAGGCCCACCGAAGCCTG
>JBDOMT010000097.1:0-3960 GCA_039831705.1 Pirellulales bacterium
TACCGATGAGGCAACACTAAAGATCGTTGAGCGAGTACTGGCAGGCGAGATCAATGAAATGCTAGCGACCCGCATCGAGGAATTTGGTGGCCGGGCGATGCCTCTGAATTTTAACGGCGAGTCGGATAACAATGTTTTGTTTGGGGAACTCCTGCAGTTGCCAGACGATGAAGGCAATCCAATCGATCTGGGCTATGTGGGCCGAGTTACACGGGTCGATCGTAAAATCCTCGACAATCTGTGCTACGCAGGACAGGTACCGATTATACCTTCCGTCTGTGTAACCGACTCGGGACAGCGGCTGAATGTCAACGCAGACACAGCGGCAACTGCAGTGGCGCAAGCCATAGGCGCAGACAAACTAGTATTCTTGAGTGATGTCAATGGCGTACGTCGTGACAAGAAAGACCCAGATTCGTTAATTCACTCACTCACCACAACCGCAGCCCAAGAATTGATCCGCACAGGCCACATTGAGGCGGGCATGATACCGAAGGTAGAAGCCTGCTTGGAAACACTGAGCCGAGGCGTTGGGAAAATTCATATTATCGACGGTCGTTTACGGCATTCGCTCCTGTTGGAGATTTACACCAATCGTGGAGTGGGCACACAAATTGTGAACGAACCAATATAGAAAAGCAGGGTCATATAAGTGTCCAAAATTGAAATTCAAGAGTCTCAAGGGAGAGACGAGAATTTAGGAGCGAGGTTACAAGGCAACCTCGCTCTTAAATCCTAGCTCCTGTTTTTTCCTACCTAACCGTTGGAGCCACATTCCATGTCTACTGTCACCTCATCTTTATCACCACAGATTGCCGAGCTATTTGACCGCTATGTGATCCCAAATTATGGACGGTTTCCTGTCACGTTGGTTCGAGGTGAAGGCTCTTTGATTTGGGATGATGCGGGCAACCAATATCTCGATTTTTTTCCTGGCTGGGGGTGCAACTTACTGGGACATTGTCCAGCACCGGTGGTCCAAGCCGTCCAGGAACAAGTGGGTCAAATGATACACGTTCCCAATAGCTGGCACATCGAAGCTCAAGGGCACTGGGCCCGCATGCTAAGCGAACGCAGCTTTGGTGGACAAGCTTTTTTCTGCAATTCAGGCGCAGAAGCCAACGAGGCGGCTATCAAACTGGCCCGACTGCACACGCCCAAGCAGCGTTATAAAATCATTACTTTTCAAGGCGGATTCCATGGACGAACCTACGGTGCCACCTCCGCCACTGCTCAGCCCAAATACCATGAAGACATTGGACCTCTGCTCCCCGGCTTTGTCTACGCACCCTACGGTGATTTGTCCGCAGTCAAATCAAAGATTGACCACGAGACGGCAGCCATCCTGGTCGAACCAATCCAGGGCGAAGGTGGAGTCCGATTACCACCGGACGAATTTTTACCCGGCCTGCGACAAATTGCTGATGAAAACGACGTTCTGCTGATCTTCGACGAAGTACAAACCGGTTGTGGTCGCACTGGAAAATGGTTTGCCTATCAACACACATCGATCACACCCGATATCATGACACTGGCCAAAAGCCTCTGTGGGGGAATCGCTGGAGGGGCCCTGCTTGCCAAGCAACAAATTGCCCCCAGTTTAAGGCCAGGTATGCATGCGGCTACCTTTGGAGGAAACCCGATTGCCGCTCGGGCGGGTATCGCCACCATCGAAATGATCGAAAAAGACAACCTTCTCGACCGTGCAAACCAACTGAGTACACAGTTTGAAAATCAACTTGCACCGTTGGTCGACAGCTTGCCGATCGTTTCTGACTTGCGTATCCAGGGATTAATGATTGGCTTGGAATTGTGCGTCGACGCGACCCCCATCGTTCAGCAATGCCTGGAGCAGCGATTGTTAGTAAACTGTACCCAAGGCAATGTCTTGCGACTGTTGCCAGCCATGACTCTCTCCGACGATCAACTCAAAGAAGGTTGCGGGATCCTGACAGACATCCTGCAAAAGTACCAACCTTAGAAAAGCTACTCAACACTCAACACTCAACTCACCTATGCGCCACTTACTCACTCTCGCCGATGTCACGTCGGATGAAATTTCACGAATATTCGCCATCACCGTAGACCTGAAAACCAAGTTTCTTGCTGGGGTACGAGAACCCTTGTTGCCAGGTCGAGTCATGGCTTTGCTATTCGAAAAACCATCCTTACGAACTCGTGTCAGTTTCCAATCGGGAATAGCCCACTTGGGTGGTTCGAGCATGATGTTGGGAGACGATGTAGGATTTGGGAAACGCGAACGGGCCGATGATTTTGCTCGTGTACTCAGCGAATTGGTCGATATCATTGTTTGGCGTAGCAAACAACATGAAACGGTGCAAAAGTTCGCCGAGCATGCTACCTGTCCAGTCATTAATGGCCTGACCGATCAAGCTCACCCATGCCAGGCACTGGCGGATTTGTACACGCTACGCGAGCATGCCGGCACTCTCAAAGGAGTGAAACTCGCCTGGGTGGGAGATGCCAATAACGTATCTCGAAGTCTCGCTTGGGGATGTGCACAGATGGGAGTTCACTTTGCCATCGCCACACCCGTGGGATATGAATTTGAAACTACATTCCTGAATCGCTTACAGCAAGCATATCCCAACATGCAGTTGACCGTCACCCACGATCCGCATGAGGCGGTACAAGATGCACAGTGCATCTACACCGACGTATGGGCCAGCATGGGACAAGAGCAAGAACAAGAGAAACGACGACACGACTTCGCCTCGTATCAGGTCAATGAGAAATTAATGCAAGCAGCCACCAGCGATACAGTTTTCATGCATTGTCTACCAGCCAAACGGGGTGAAGAAGTCACCGATGGTGTCATGGACAGTCCCGCCAGCATTATCGTTCAGCAGGCAGGCAACCGCATGCACGTTCAGAAAGGAATCATCATGTGGCTGCTGGGGCAGAAGGTTGAGAGTTGAGAGTAAAAACGGCCATTTTTTCCGACCATTTCAGACCAAGTGTCCCATAGGGAATGAACACCACGACAATGCGAGCTCTGCGGATATTGATGTCATATATCTCATCGGGAGCCCGGGACTCTTCGATTTAAGGCGGCAATAGCTGATCTTCTAGCCATTTCTCCCGCCAAGAATGGCTTACCACATCAACGGCCCGTGAATTAAGATGCTGACGGATATAGGCTTTGCGACGATCAAGCAGTTTGCGAAAGCTGTCCATTTCCGCCTGGGAGAGTTTCGACCGGCGGGTCTGTGCGATGGCCCGATAGACAGGCACCTCGACTTCGGCAAAGTCCAGGGCCTCAGCCAGAAAGGCAATACGGGCCAGGACTTCACGGTCGTCGCCAGCCAGAACCTTGGCCCCTTTCAATACCTCTCGAAGTTTCCTGAGATCAGCGATGGTGTAGACGGAGGAGATTTGTTCGCCCTTCTTGCGTTCGGCGGCGACTCGGTCAGTGACCTTTTCGAGCGCCGTGAAGTATTTCTTGACCGCAGGGGCCGCAGTACCGAATCCTTTTTCGCAATAGTCGTTGACGATATCCTCTACGGGTTTCAAAGGATTCCAGGCGAGCTTCGCGGCAACATAGTAGTTCAATCCCGCGCAGGCCCAGTGGGGATGAATCCTGTCAAAATCGATACCGACCATCTTGTTTTGATGGAAATGGCTGAAATCCTGGCCCATCTTCGTGACATACGATCTGGGCACGCCTGCGCCGATCACATTGTGGAAATTGTTGGGGCGCCAAACCATCTTCTGAGCATGTTTGGTCCAACCCTCCCAGCGGACGATTGACTTGCGACGCTCTTCGTCTTCGAAATATCCGGCATTACAAAAGTCTAGTAAGACGTTGTCGCCTAACCCAAGTTCCACAGTTATTCGAAAAGCAAAAAAATACGAGATTTTTTTGGCCGATTCATGAGAGACATGGCAATTTGGGAAGTAGCTGGGGCAAGCTGCGTAGAGCCATTGGACATCACCTGC
>JBDOMT010000332.1:0-3935 GCA_039831705.1 Pirellulales bacterium
GTAACTTACGGATTATATGATCAACTGTATATCTTTTTTGCTTCATCGAAAAAATCCTTTCTGGGCTTATGCCCATGGGAATTCTCTCACTTCAGCTGGATCAATTTAAGGGGGGGAGCGCACATGGGGGAGGATCGATTTTAACGGCTGTTTTACATACTAGTTTTTTTACGAGATGGCGGATATTTTCTTTTGGAGGAGCGTTTTCTTGCGCATTAGTTGGCGCTCTTCACGAGCTTCCATCAACTGCGTGATCAGTTCAGTAGCGCGGTGCGAAGCATCGACACGTGGTGTCGGTCAAATTGGCACCAACCGATCGGTCTTCAGCAGCAGAAGCTGAGTCAGAAAATACGCGAACATTGCGCGTACTACGGTGTCACGGGTAATTGGCGTTCTCTCCAATGCTTCCATCATGAAGTCAAAAGAAGTTGGCGTTACTGGCTTACACGATCATGGATACGGAAACTTGTCAGTACTGGGCTGATGTGGGGGGTGTTGAGCGACTCGTGACTGATGCGAAAAAAGTCCATGAATTTAGGCCAAAACAGTTGCAGTCGTTGAACACGATTGGTCGACTTTTTAGATACCTACCGATTGCCAACCAACTGGCAATCATCCCATTGAACCACTTGCCCAGTAACGCATGCCATCATGCTGTCATTCAGGGTGTCAGGATGGTAATGGCATGAAATTTCACAATGACTGGCTCATGCTGGTGGCAATACTAGCATGCAGCGTCTCGATCTATGGCTATCCACTGGCGCTGCCTACGCCACTGCTCGATCCAGATGAGGGGTTGCACGCTAGCATTGCTCAGGAGATGGTCGAGAATGGTGACTACGTGGTGCCACGCCTTCAAGGGGCACCATTTCTGGACAAGCCGATACTCTATTTCGCTGCTCAGGCACACTCGCTGAAAATGTTTGGTATGAATGAGGCTGCCGTTCGGCTCCCCGGGTTTTTGTTCGCATTACTCGGTGTGGCTACCACGGCACTACTGGCTGGGCGTATGTTTGATCGCTTAACCGGACTCGTAGCAGCTTTGGTTGCGCTGACCTTGGTAGTTCCACTGGCTCTTGCTCAGGCTGCAGCCCATGATATTGCGTTGGTTCCCTGGACAAATCTGCTGCTACTCTGTTGGTGGGAGGCGGACCGTAGCGGCTCATTGCGAAAACGTCTGTTGCTTACCGTGTCGGCTTCTGGATTGGTTGCATTGGCACTGCTTACCAAAGGCTTGATTGGTATCGCAATCGTTTCGGTCGGATACTCCATGTTTGTCTTGCTCAGCAGACAGATTACTGTGCCGCTCGCAGCGAGGTTTATTTCGACATTGAGTGTTGGTAGTGCCTTGGCCAGTCCTTGGTTTATGGCAATGGAGCAATCAGCACCCGGATATTTATGGTACTACTTCGTTGAGAGGCATTTTTCTGGATTTGTCTCCGAGGCACAGCAACATGGTGGTGAACCTTGGCACTACTACCTGCCTATTCTCATTGGTGGAACCATGCCCTGGATTCTTTATCTGGGTCCCGGGTTGTGGCAATCGTGGCTCGACCAACGACAGAGCCAGCACAAACGAGAAATAAGTGCCGTGTTGTTTGCGCTTTGCTGGTTGGTTGGCGGCCTGCTGTTTTTGTCAGTTGCTGGTTCGAAACTGATCACTTACGCCCTGCCTCTATTTCCCGCGATTGCCATTCTGGCTGGCTACTCCTTTAAGCGGTATTTCGAGTACGAGCTCTCAGAGAAGGTTGATATCGTATTTACACGGATGTTTCAATTTGTTTGCATCATCGGTTGCATCGCTCCTGTTGCTACGCTGTTAGTCACCGATTATTTTTTGCAAGTAGATTCTTCCGCCCCCGCCTACTTGTTGGCATTGCTGGCAGGTGCAGTCATGTTGGCAGCAATTTTTCTTGTTCGTCGAGGTCGTAGGTATGCGTCGGTTGCTGTTGGTAGCATGTGGTTTGCGCTATTTTTCATCTTCATGATGACTTGGCCTCTGCAAAGAGTAGCCCAGCAATATTCACAGAAATCATTGGGAATCCAACTGGCAGATCTCTTGGAATTACCCGAGCAGGTTCTTTTGGTCGATGGTGGTAAACGGATTGCCTCGGTGATTTTTTATCTAACAAAAGAACAAAGACGGAGTCTGCAGTCTGGGCAGATTGTTACTGCAACTTCAGCCAATTTCGATCAAGGCTGCATATTTCCTGCTGACACAATATTGGCAATTACAGACAGTGCGCTCGGAGAATCACAGAATCCATTGGTAAAGAAACTTGCCGAAACCGAGGTTTCCCAGGGGAGTTGGCGGCTGGTCAGGCTGCCCATGTCGTTTGCCGGCAGGTCGGAGAAACAGACATGGTGATCCATTCCCCCGATGTTTCGGTGATCGTGCCGACCTATTGCGAAGTCGAAAATCTGCTAATTCTGCTCCCTCAGATTGACCAGGCCATGGTCTCTGACGGTCTGAGTTATGAAGTCATTGTTGTGGATGACAACAGCCTGGATGGAACCGTGAAAGTCTGTCAACAATTAGCCCAAAGCTTTCCGATTCATTTGAAAACTCGTCAAAACGAGCGCGGTCTGGCTTCAGCAGTCATTTGTGGGCTGCGTGCAGCCAAAGGCCAGGTCTTGGTGGTCATGGACGCAGATTTATCCCACCCACCGGATGCCATTCCCCAGTTAGTGACTGAGTGCCAATCACCCTTCGTCGATTTTTCGATCGGCAGTCGGTACGTAGAAGGAGGTTCCATCGACAGCAATTGGACACGTTTCCGACGCATGAATTCGCGAGTTGCATCCTGGCTTGCATGTGGATTGACATCGGCAAAAGACCCCATGTCGGGTTTCTTTGCGGTCAAGCGGACCACCTTCGAGTCTGCCAAATACATGCACCCGTTAGGTTATAAAATTGGCTTGGAAATTCTTATCCGGTGCGACTGCAGTCGAGTCGTTGAAATCCCGATTAATTTCCAAGACCGTACTCGAGGAAACAGTAAGCTTACGCTGGGTCAGCAATGGTTATACATGAGGCACCTTGGGAGGCTTTACCCTGCGAAGTATGTCGGAATATCACGGATCACTCGATTTGGTATTGTCGGCCTTAGTGGAATGATCATCGACTTGGTAGCACTCGCGCTGTTGCGGCCAGCCGTTTCGTTAACGCTCGCCCGAGCTGTTGCGATTTGGATTGCGATGACCTGGAACTATTTTCTGCACCGAGGATACACCTTTCAGAAACCAGTCGCAGACTCGACAGTAAACCAGTATGGAAAATTTGTTGGCGCCTGTCTGATGGGAGCTTCCACGAATTGGCTGGTTTCGCTAGTAGCTACCTTAGCAATGCCAATGTTTTCAGGGCAAGTTTTCGTAGCTTCTGCAATGGGCGTCATAGCAGGCGCAGTCATCAATTACACCATGTGTCAACGCATGGTATTTGGTCAGTCTGCGTCGATAGAAGAACCACAGATAATTCCGCTGACAACGCAAGAGGAACTGAAAATACAAGTGCCTGACTTAGTGCAGCCAGCTCAAGCTCAGCAGAAAATGGCTGCCTGAAGAACAGCCTGTTGACGGTGGCACGGCGAATGAAAGGATTGGAATTCGTATGCCCAACACGGTGAGGTTCATCATGTTCACTGGAAGATTTGAGCATTTCGTTCTCGTTACATTGATGCTACTTTTCGCTTCAGCCGCGAATGCAGAACCGCAGCCGTTCGCCGATGCGAATGTCCGTAACATTGAGGCATTTCTCCAGGAGCAATTCCAAGAAGCTGAATTTGGCTTCGTGGTCGGCCTGGTCGATGAGACTGGCAGCAAAGTCATTAGTGCGGGGCGGCTGGGTAACGGTACGAGTCAAGGCATCGATGGCAATACTGTTTTTGAAATTGGTTCCATTACGAAGACATTCACTTCGCTATTGCTAGTAGACA
>JBDOMT010000299.1:0-3931 GCA_039831705.1 Pirellulales bacterium
AATTCTAAAGCCAATTCCTTGCTCATTGTAAATGCCATCCATGAAATGAGGTTCTGAAATCATAAAATACTCATTTCACTGCGCAAATCCTGTGCCAAACTGGCCAAAACTTACGTATAATCGACAGCTCCTGAATGGCACCTTAGAATACCCGGCGCTGGGGCTAGTTGCTGGAAGTGGCGAATTTCATACTGGGAGCCTTTACCACTCTGCTTTTCCATACCATTTTCCACAGGCAAGGGTGATGATGGCAAGGAAGATTATTCTCGATATCGACCCGGGTGTAGCAGACACCATGGCTGTTTGCCTGGCACTGAGTGATCCGCAACTGGAAGTGGTGGCAGTGACGGCCACCGGTGGAAATGTTTCAGCTCGTCAGGCAACGCGAAATGTACAGGCGATCATCGAGCAACTCGATCCGCCTCATTGGCCTCGTATTGGAGCGGCCGATTTGGACCAACCGTTGCGCACGGACGGACGGGAACTCTATGGACTGGATGGATTTTGTGGAGCCAAACTTGGTGTTGCCGAATTGCATCACCGTCATTCATCTGCGAAAGTGATCATCGACGAAATTCGAGCAGCTTCCGATCGAGTAACGATCGTTACAGGCGGGCCTTTGAGCAATGTTGCCGTGGCCCTACAACGTGAGCCTGACTTGGCAACTCAGGTGGGACATCTGGTGATTGTGGGTGGCACTTTGAATGGACCTGGTAATGTGACTGCCGCTGCAGAGTTCAATATCTACTGTGATGCGGTGGCCGCCCATCAGGTATTCCATTCCCCGGTTACCAAGACTCTCATTCCCTTAGACATCAGTTCCCAAGTTATTTTGGGTTACGACCTGCTGAGCCATCTAACCGCTGAGTTGACCCCCGCAACTCGTTTGCTGCACTCCATGCTGCCCGGAATGTACCACACTTATCGTCAGCGGTTGGGCTTGGAAGGTATCTTTGTGCATGAAGTGGTAGGTCTCATGGCCGTATTGTCACCAGAACTCTTTACCACCGATCGTCTATATGGTGACGTAGAAACGGGTGATTGTTTAACGCATGGCGCTACGGTGATTGATCGTCGCCAAAGATCCACGGGCATGCCCAACATGGACGTGGCTATCCAGTTGGATGTGCCAGCAGTTGTCGAGGCAATATGTTGCAGATTGAAAATAGGTTAGCCCTACTCACTGGTGCCAATCTGCGCCAGTTTGGTGAGCAATTTCCCATTGCGGAAAACAACCAACTCCACCTGTTTTCCAATTTCAGATAATTTAACCAAGCTAATCAGGTGGTCGTCATCATCGATTTTTTTTCCATCGTACCGGAGGATGATATCGTCGACCTGGAGGTCCGCAAGATCTGCGGGAGATGAAATAGTTACATTTTTAACGCGAGTGCCCATCATGCGTGGTAAGCCGATTCGACGTGCCTCGCGGTTGTCAAAATAGCCGTCTAGTGTGACCCCTAAAAAACCTCGTCTGACACTGCCTGTCTCCACCAGTTGTTGCATGATCCGTACAGCAATATTGATCGGAATGGAGAAGCCGATGCCATCATTTCCACCCGAGCTGCTGGCGATAGCCGTGTTCAGTCCAATGACTTCGCCGCGTAAATTCACCAGTGGGCCACCACTATTGCCAGGGTTAATGGCCGCATCGGTCTGCATGAAATTTTGGTAGGCGACTTCCCCATTGCCTAAGTCCAAGTTGCTGCGACCCATGGCGCTGATGATGCCACGGGTCACGCTTTGCCGCAAGTTGAAGGGACTGCCAAACGCGAACACGATATCACCGATTTCCGCTTGGCTGCTATCGCCAATACGAGCCGGTAACAGATCATGGCCTTGTACTTCCAGGATGGCCACATCGGTTTTGGAATCGGACCAAATCCTGGAAGGTTGAAGTTGTCGCCCATCGGCCAGTTCCAGTTGGATGTGGTCCTTATCGGAGTGCTTAATAACATGCCGATTGGTCAGGACATAAGTTTTGTCAGACAACTTGGATACTTGTATTAATATGCCTGAACCGGCTTCCTCAATGTCTTGCTGCAAATTAGGTTGCGACAGAGGCGTGGCTTCGATGTGAACGACCGATGGGGAAATTAGCTTGATAACACGTTTGTAAATCCCCAATTCGCGCTGGAGCAACTGCACATCACGAGCTAATTCCTGGTAGAGTTGGTCACGGTCCTCACTGGACGCGCTAACGCTGATTGGGATAGGGCCTCTTACTGGAACCGATCTAGTAGCTGGAGTCGATGCAGCAGGTGGTTGTGCGTAAAGGCGAGAAACACCCGTGAAGAAAGGTACACTCGCAAAAAAAGAACCAACGGTGGAGCTCCCCGTCCCTATTGAAACCGTTCCCACCGAACCAGTGCCTACCAATTCAGCGCACACTAAAAAAAACACAACCACGCAACGAACCAACCAGCGGTTGGGCATGTAGGTTTTCCGGATCTCGCCAATCATAGCTAAGATGTTTTCATTGCTAAGATGTTTCTAGGTCGCTGAAGGATACTTCACTGTCAGTATAATCTGTATTGATCACACGACTCCAATTTGCATTGGATGGGCTTCCTGTGGAATCCGTCTCGGCAGCTCGTTGACAGTTTATGCAGTTAGTCGCATATGGCAATGCTTTGAGTCGTGCCAAGGGGATCGTTCCATCGCAGACGTCGCATTGGCCATAAGTACCTTTGCGCATTTGATCTAGTGCCTGCTCAATACTGGCCAATTCACGGCTCTCAACTTCTGCTAATTGTGAACTAATTTCGTCTTGAGCCGCATCGAGAGCCGCATCGACCACGTCGCTACCAATTTGGTCACGTAGCGATTTGAGCAAGCTTAAGTCGCCGGCCAATGCTTTACGCATTGCGTCACGTCGCTTGATGAGTAATTCGCGTAGTTTAACGATCGAATCTTTGCGGGCCATTTTGAGCCTCCATCGACATGGGATAGCAATCCAATTGCTGCCACAGTTCCAGTTGTAATTCTTAAGCTTTTGCCTCGTTACTAAGTGGCAGTTTGCTGGATGGATTGGAGCGGACATAGCCGGGAGAATACCTGTGCACCGCAGCTGGCGCACTGATCACTCAGTCCCAATGATCATCAGCAAGTGGACACCGTAACTATAGTACGTACGAGACACAGAAAGGGTCGCAAAAGTGGGTTCTTGTGGAAGAATGGACTAAATCGACGCTGGAGAATTATCGTAAGTGTTATGTGCGTAAAGGGTTATGTGGTTTTGGGTAGTTGAGGATCTCAGGAAATTCTCAAACAATCTTTTGTCGATTGAACGTTTAGGTGCTTGAAATTGCCACTTTGCGGGCAATAAGGGAGATTCCAAGGGAAAAAGAGCCCTAATCGTAAGGGTTTCTGCACGGATAGTGACGTAGAGTTGCCTAATCGGACGGTTCTAAATATTCCTACTGGTACGCGCGAGGATTTTTTTTCCATCGCTTCGAGTCGATCGCTAGAGGGCAATACTATTTTGGACGAAACGGCAATGAATACACAGTCACTATCCGAGAATTCCACCCTAGGTACGGAAGAATCATGCTTGGCATTACGGATCATTGAACCAAGCAAAGAAAGTCGTACGGTAGATCTTACCGAAGGTAAATACACCATTGGTTCTGGCGCAAAATGTCATGTTTGCCTGCCGAGCTCTGAAGCTCAACCATTGCAATGTGTTATTGTCCAGCGCGACGGGGTAGCGCTGATTACTCGTTGGTCCGCTGGATGTCAACTTAACGGACTTGACTTTTCTACCTCCCCCATCCGTGCAGGCGATTCCCTTTCGATTGGCGCCGTAGTGTTGGAATTGGTGTCTCGCGCGGATGGTGAAATCCTTTTAGAGTCCGAAGTGATTGAGTCGAGAGAGGAACATGAGCCAAAAGAAGCGACATCAACAACAACAGCAACAACAACAACAACG
>JBDOMT010000274.1:0-17599 GCA_039831705.1 Pirellulales bacterium
CGGTCAAGATGCGTTTGGCGTTGGGAATCTTGCCAATCCGCACTGGACCTATGCCTGCGAATGAACATTTACAACTAGCATCCTGAATTCAACCAGAGTTACGTGCTAACATGGCTTCCTCGATTTCAACACAATCTGATTCAGCAAAAGAGCTAACGGTCGTCGACGAAGCCACGGTACGTTTCTGTGGTGACTCGGGTGATGGCATGCAATTAGCTGGCACTCAATTTACGACGACTTCCGCCTTGCTTGGGAACGACGTTGCAACCTTCCCTGATTTTCCGGCGGAAATTCGCGCGCCGCGTGGCACGAAAGCAGGTGTGAGTGGCTTTCAGATACATTTTTCGAGTAAAGAAATATTTACGCCTGGCGACATTGTGGATGCGTTAGTAGCGATGAACCCGGCGGCCTTGGCCACAAATTTGGACGATTTGCGTGAAGGGGGCGTCCTGATTGTGAACCAGGATGCCTTCGAGAAAAAAGGGCTGGGGCAGGCCGGGTATAGTTCCAATCCATTGGACGACGGGAGTCTTAGCTCTTATCGCTTGCACACCGTCGAAATGACCAAACTCACGCGATTGGCAGTTGAGGGACTGGGGCTCAGTACCAAAGAAGCAGATCGCTGTCGCAACTTTTTCGCGATGGGTCTGGTGTACTGGATGTACGATCGGCCTCTTGAACCAACGTTACGGTTCATCGAACAAAAGTTTGGCAAACGGCCCGATGTGGCTCAGGCCAACACCCAGGTACTTAAGGCGGGCTTCCATTACGGTGAAACGGTCGAAGCCATTCATACGCAGTACCACATTGATCCAGCGAAATTGCAACCGGGCACCTATCGCAACATCATGGGCAACATGGCTATGGCCTGGGGTCTGCTGGCGGCTGCACGTGCCAGCGATAAGCGGCTTTTTCTGGGGGCTTACCCTATCACTCCTGCCAGTGACATCCTTCATGAGTTAGCAAAACACAAGCATTTTGATGTACTGACGTACCAGGCCGAAGACGAAATTGCGGCGATGACTGCAACCATCGGTGCGGCTTTTTCCGGGGTGATGGCAGTAACTGCCAGCAGCGGACCTGGTATCGCTCTCAAGGGAGAAGGTCTTGGCTTAGCAGTGATCACCGAGCTGCCAATGATCATCATCAATGTGCAACGTGGCGGACCCTCCACCGGATTGCCCACCAAAACAGAACAGTCAGACCTCAATCAGGCTTTGTTTGGCCGCAATGGGGAATGTCCCATTCCAGTCATTGCCGCGCAGAGTCCATCCGACTGCTTCTCGGTTGCTCAGGAAGCTTGGCGAATTGCCGTACGGTATATGACCCCTGTGTTGGTACTCTCGGACGGTTACATTGCCAATGGCTCGGAGCCATGGCGGATTCCTGATTTGGACGAACTGCCAAAAATTCCAGTACAGCATCCGACTGCCGACGACCATCATCTGCACGATGAGAATCATCAATTTCTGCCCTACCAACGCGACTCGCAGATGGCGCGCCCATGGGCCATCCCTGGTACTCCCGGCCTGATGCATCGGCTTGGAGGCTTGGAAAAGCAGGACGGATCTGGCAATGTCTGTTATGACCCAGTCAATCACCAGGAAATGATTGAAATACGGGCTAAAAAAGTTGCCCTGATCGCTGACGACATTCCTGAACAACAACTAGACGGCCCTGACCATGGTGACGTATTGGTGCTCAGTTGGGGTGGCACTTATGGGGCCTGCGCAACGGCCACACATCAGTTGCAAGCTGAAGAAAAATCGATCAGCCATTGCCACTTACGTTACCTCAACCCTCTCCCCAAAAATCTGGGAACAATACTCGGGCAGTTCGACAAAGTGTTGATTCCCGAATTGAACCTGGGGCAGTTACAGATGATCTTACGAGCCGAATTTCTGATTGATGCAATAGGGCTCAATAAAGTTCAAGGTAAACCGTTTAGCGTTACTGAAATAGCTGCCAAAATTCGTGAATTACTGAAGCCGTAGTGCAGAGTATTCAAAACTGAGTAAACAAAAAAGCATCTTCAAGAGCAACTGATAGAGCCATGAGCATTGAAACCACACTTCCCGTTCTCAAACCGGCCGATTTCGCCAGCGATCAAGATGTGCGTTGGTGTCCCGGTTGCGGCGATTACTCCATACTTGCGCAGATGAAGAAAGTACTGCCGACCCTCGGCGTACCTCAGGAAAACATCGTTTTTATCTCCGGCATCGGTTGTTCCAGTCGATTTCCCTATTACATGGAAACTTATGGCATGCACTCGATTCATGGTCGAGCGCCAGCCATTGCGTCAGGGCTGAAAACCAGCCGTCCCGACTTGCAAGTTTGGGTGATTACGGGCGATGGCGATGGCCTGTCCATTGGTGGCAACCATCTGATGCATACCATTCGCCGTAATATGGACTTGAACATCATACTGTTCAACAACCGTATCTATGGACTGACCAAGGGACAGTATTCGCCCACCTCACCGTTGGGCAAGATGACGAAGAGCTCTCCTATGGGCTCCATCGACAATCCACTCTACCCACTATCCATCGCAATTGGCTGCGAAGCAACCTTTGTTGCTCGCACGATTGATACCAACATCAAGCACCTTTCCGCAATTCTCAAGCGGGCCGCCGAACATCAGGGTACTGCTTTCGTCGAGGTATACCAGAATTGCAATGTCTTTAACGATGGTGCATGGAGTTATGCTAAAGACCGAGAGACCAAATTGGACACGACATTAGAATTGGAGCATGGCAAGCCACTGATTTTTGGTAAGAATCGGGACAAGGGCATTCGGCTCTGCGGCATGGAGCCAGAAGTGGTTGAATTGGGCAAGGCCATCACCGAAGATGACCTATTGTTCCATGACGAAAAGAGCCCGGAGCCGAGCTTGGCTTACCTATTGAGTCGAATGCGTTATGAGGATGGCTTTCCCGAACCCATTGGTGTTTTCCGTTGCGTGGATGCACCTCGCTACGATGATATGGTCAATCAACAGATAGAAGAATCGGTTAAAGAGAAAGGCCAAGCCGATCTGGCCGCCCTTTTCCATTCGGGTGAGACATGGACCGTCCAATAAGTGTCAATTTTTCAAAATTCGGTGGATGGAGCCGACTTGGTTTCGCCTTCCGGTACCAGATACATCCTTGGCATGCGGCTCAATCACCTATGCTACTGGCACCAATCCTACCAGATTCGTCGTGTAAAAAATTGGAAGTTCTGAAAGTGGGAATAATCGAATGATTGCTTGTCCCTATTGTGGCTCAGACAATACTGAGGGCTCTGACCTTTGTGATCAGTGCCAACATTCTCTGACCGACATGAGCCTGCCGAATCCCAATTCGCCCGTAGAGCGAGGTTTGCTCAAGGATCGAATTGAATCACTCAATCCCAATCAGCCGCTTACCGTGGAACCATCAGATCCCATAGGCGCTGTTTTGAAAAAAATGGTAGAAAAGTCGATTGGCTGCGTCATGATTGTTGAAGGGGAGCAGCTATTGGGGATATTTAGTGAGCGGGATGCGTTGATGAAGTTGAATGTCGATGCGATGCGGATGTCGGACCAGCCCATCCAATCGGTCATGACGGCCAATCCAATTACCCTGGAAGCCAAAGATAAAATCGCCTACGCGTTGCACAAAATGAACGTTGGCGGCTATCGGCATGTGCCGATCCTGACCAAAGGCCAGTTGACCGGTGTCATCTCCATTCGTGATATCCTGGCCTATCTGACCCAACGACTGGTTTGACAGGTGTCTGGTCAAGCCAAACCCCCCCGATGTTTCTGTTTGCCCACTTTTTAGGGGGCTTTTTCAATCCGTACTTTATGGGTTGTTACTGTAACAAGTCGTTGGCCACTGCCGACTCTCATCTCTACACTCTCAACTCTTGCTCACAGTTCCAGCATCCGCTCCAGGGCAATGAGCGACCAGCGGGCCGTTTCGGCATCGACTTCGATCATGTTCACCGGAGTACCGTCTGCCAGGTTTTCCAGGCTCCAACAGAGATGGACCAAGTCGATGCGATACATCGTTGCACACATGCAAACAACCGGTGATAGGAAGTGAATCTCCTGCTCGGGATGCTCATCGGCCAACCGATTGACCAAATGCAATTCGGTGCCAATCGCCCACTTTGAGCCTGCTGGGGCCTCCTCCACCAGACGGATGATTCGGCCGGTTGAACCCGATTCGTCTGCCAATGCAAAAACTTCGCGTGAGCACTCAGGATGGACCAGGATTTTTATTCCTGGGTGCTTTTCTCGAAACTGGGCCACATGCTCTGGACGAAATACCTGGTGTACACTGCAGTGGCCCTGCCAGAGAATTACCTTGCACTGGCGAAGTTGCTGGGGTGTATTGCCTCCCAGCGAATCGGCATACGGATCCCAAATCGGCATTTGTGCGTCAGTAATTCCCATCCCCAAGGACGTATTCCGACCCAAATGCTGATCGGGGAAAAACATCACTCGCCCTCGACGGGCAAACGCCCAATCGAGGGCTGCGCGTGCATTACTTGAAGAGCAGACAATTCCCCCATGCGTGCCAACAAACGCTTTGAGACTGGCGGCGGAGTTGATATAGGTCACTGGAGTGATTTCGCCCGTGTCGATCACTTCTCCCAACTGGTCCCAGGCATCTTCAATCTGTTCGATCGCTGCCATGTCGGCCATCGAACAACCGGCCGCCATGTCTGGTAGAATCACTCGAACAGACTTACCTTCCCGAGCGGCGAGCTTTTCAGGGCGGTTGGCCAGAATGTCAGCCGTCTCGGCCATGAAATGAACACCACAAAAGACGATGGTGCGGCATTCCTCGCTGCTTGCCGCCAATTGGCTTAGTTGATAGCTATCACCGCGCAGATCGGCCAGTTCGAGAACTTCGTCTTGCTGGTAATGGTGTCCCAAGATAAGTAGCTCAGAACCCAGGGATTTGCGAACTGCCTCAATCCGCAAGATTAACGCATCATTTTCCAATGATCGATAAGGCGGAAGGTCAAACTTTGGAGCAACTTGGACGTTGGTACTCATGGTTTTATTATACGGGCTACTCAAGTCATAAAATAGTTCTGCTAGCAACTTTCAAGGTTGCAAACTGGGCAAAGTTTGACGGCCATCTCAGCCGATATCAAGAATAGCTCCATGAGGAGGGAATCTGTACCGACCTGCCTGAGATTTTTACCATGAGTGATCTGACGCCCGAACTTACCAAAGACGTCATCACCGCTTGCCAGGCAGAAGCCCAGGAGATTGCCGAGGCGCTGACTCGTTGCTTAGATGGTTCGTTCTCACTCTCTGTGGGTGAATCGATCCCTTACGCCTCCGCAACAGACACACAGTGGCAAGACGGACCGGGTCTCGCCATCGGGCTGAAATTTGGCGAGCTTGGATTTGCCGCTTTTCTGCCGGAGGCAACGGATTTACTGCCCGCTTGGTACTCCAACCCGGATCCCACTGGGGAAAGTAAGCTGAGCACGTTGGCCCAAGAGCTGAGCATGCTGTTGGTTCCTGAAACCATGATGGCGGATTCTTTTGCCGCAGCACGGGTCGAGCGAATCGGAGATGCACTTGAGCGGAGCAAAGTGGCCGACGATGCGATGTTGGTTCCCCTGACCTTGGAGTCGGGCGATCATTCCGGGCAGTTGACGGTCATTTGGCCTCTGGCGGAACCTGACGCTCTGCTGTCGGAAGCCACGGAGTCCGAGGAAGGCTCGGATACGGTCGAAGCTCCTGTAGAGAGTTCTGAAAAGGATGAGGCCAAACAAGGTGCCACGATTCAAGTAGAAGATTTTTCGCACCTGCCTGGTTATTCGCGCAGCCTTCTTCAGATCCAGGTGCCGGTGAGTGTACGCCTGGCTTCCAAAAAAGAATCCATTCATGAGATCATCAAATTATCACTCGGCTCGATGATCAAGTTCAGCAAGGCTTGCGATCAGCCTCTTCATCTCTATGTGGGTGAACAGGAGGTCGCCACTGGCGAAGCGGTCAAGATTGGCGACCATTTTGGTTTTCGTTTGAGCCAGATGCTCATGCCCCAAGAGCATTTTCGCCAGGCTCAGCGTCCTGAGGCAAGCTGAGCTGTAGACGCATGGAAGCCTCCGGCTCTGACCTCAGAACACGCCACAAAACCGAGGGCTAACGCCCGGCGGCTGATCCGTTTGAAAACGCAAGCCCAATTCACAGTCGAGCGCCAGTTCTACGCGCCCGTCTCTCTCCACCGTCAACGTAATCAGATGGTATAAAAAAGAACCTGTCCCGAGCTCAATAGCCCGAGACAGGTCCTCAGAGGGAGATCTCACTTGGGCCGGCCTAGTTGGCCAACCCGTCGGAATGCCCTTGCTAAATACTCTTGCTTAGCGAACAAAGCTGGCACTGACCACCTTGCGTGGCTGGGCGATCCGAGCATTTGGATCGGCAACCGGCGCTGGAGGAATTGGAGCGGCTTCGTCAGCTGCATCGGCAGACGGAGCGCTGGAGCTACAGCCACCACCGCAGCAGCTATCGCCACAGCAGTCGTCGGCACAACCACAGCTTGCTTCGCAGCAATCGTCGCCACAGCAGTCATCGTCGCAACCGCAGCTTGCTTCGCAGCAGCTCTTCTTACGACCGAACAGTTTGCTCAAGAAGCAGCTTCGCTTCTTTTTGCAGCAATTAGTGGCACAACCGCAACTTGCTTCGCAGCAGTCATCGCCACAGCAGCCATCGTCACAACCACAGCTTGCTTCGCAGCCATCGTCGCAACCGCAGCTTGCTTCGCAGCAGCCCTTCTTACGACCGAACAGTTTGCTCAAGAAGCAGCTTCGCTTTTTCTTGCAGCAACTGGTGGCACAACCGCAACTTGCCTCGCAGCAATCGTCGCCACAGCAGTCGTCAGCACAACCGCAGCTTGCTTCGCAGCAGTCATCGCCACAGCAGTCATCGTCGCAACCGCAGCTTGCTTCGCAGCAGCCCTTCTTACGACTGAACAGCTTGCTCAAGAAGCAGCTTCGCTTTTTCTTGCAGCAGCTAGTGGCACAACCACAACTTGCTTCGCAGCAGTCGTCAGCACAACCACAACTTGCTTCACAACATGAGTCACCGCAACAGCCGTCATCACAGCCACACGATTTCTCACAACAATTTTGCTGCGCACAACTGTCGCAGCCGCAGCCACCGCTGAGCATACGGTCCATCAGCCCAAACCCGTAGGTTTGGCCTGTTAGCACGATACTCACGATGAGTGCTCCCATCAGCTTGGACTTCATTGAATTACGTCTCCTATTCGTTGGGGACAGACTCACCTGCTCAACTTGACAACATCCGGTAGCGCGGGCGGGCCACACCTTCCCTGGGTACTGGTCGTGGTGACTTGGTATCGGCGTTGGCCGGGGGGCGGGAATGCGGACGCCCGACAGTGCCTGGAAAGGCAATGCCGGATAGCATCAAGGCGGGACTGAGGTCAGTGTCCCACGGTCAGGCGTTAACACTGGTCGAGACAATCCATGACTCGAAAAAATTGGGCCAGTTCGTTAACGCACTCAACAGTGGTGAGTCGCATGAAACACATCGGTGTGCACTATGCGACACCCAACGTATCGGTAATGCAGGGAAGACCCCTTGAGCAGACAGAAGCAATTTGTGGCAAGTGGTGGAAAACGACTATTGGGTAAACTTTGTGGCTCGCGGAGGGAATCGGGGTATTTCTCGTTGTAGGCCGAAACTTGCTGCTGCCACGTGGTGATGCGAGTTCTATTTTGGTACTCTATAATGAATAGGTAGAGGTTGCGTTGCCGCGCGCACTAGCTCCGCAGGTTCTGTGGGTAAAGTCAAAGGTTTCCGTCACCTCCCCTTAATCGGTAAAGTTTGCCATCCTGACGGTTGGAAGCTTCTGAAAGCATAGGAGCAACAGCTCACTTCAGAGAGCATCCGTCCACTCCAGCCGTGATATAGTTAACCCAACGCCATGACCATGAATAAAAAAGTGTTTAGAGTCCAGAGTCTAGAGTCTAGAGAGCACAAGCGTGAGATTCCTCGCTTTTGCGGCTGGGCTACTTGTCCTGCCAGCCCTTTGGGCAGGATCTGTCTGTTGTTAGCCACAGTGTGGGCTCATGGCCAATTTGCCGTTGCGGCTGCCGAGGCCACCCAAAGTGCCGCTGCAACCAGCCAGGCGGCAAGATCAGCCAAGTCAGATCCCCTTGATTGGCCCACGTGGCGTGGTCCACAACAAGATCGTACCTCCCCAGAAACGGGGCTTATCGAAAAGTGGAATCCCAAAGGGGGTGAAGGGAGTCATCTGCTCTGGAAAAACACCGAACTGGGTGGTCGCAGTACGCCGATCGTGCTGCGTGGTAAGCTCTACACGATCGTCCGCGATCAGGTAGGCACTCCCCAGGAAGGGGCCAAAGTTGTTTGCGCGAATGCGGTCACAGGAAAAATCCTATGGCGGCACCGCTACAATATCTATCTAAGCGATGTGCCAGACAGTCGTGTTGGTTGGTCATCCTGCACGGCCGATCCTGTGAGCGGCCGGATTTATGTGCAAACGGTTTCCGGTTATTTCTGTTGCTTGGAGGGCGATACGGGAAAGCTCGTATGGTCGCGCAGTCTGCATGAAGAATTTGGGCTGTTAAGTACTTATGGCGGACGCACCAACGTTCCGTTGATCTATGAAGATCTGGTTCTGACCAGTGCCATTTTAATAGGCTGGGGTGATACGCCCGCTTGGGGTTCTTTTGCCAAGCCGGCCCATCGCTTCATGGCCTTTGACAAAGCCACGGGCCAATTGCGTTGGATGCGTGGTACCCGTTTGGCGCCCTACGACACCACCTACAGCACGCCAACTCTATGCAATTTGGCGGGCCAGCAAGCACTCGTGTTTGGCTCGGGAGATGGGGCCGTTTGGGCCTTGCAACCGCGTACCGGACTGCCGATTTGGAAATACCCGTTTTCACGCCGTGGAATCAATACGTCTCCTTTAGTGGTCAATGATACAATTTTCATGTCGCACAGCGAAGAAAATTTAACCGGCAACACCATGGGAGCACTGGTTGCACTGGATGGAAAGCCGAAGTCGGAGAATAAAAAATCCGGAAAAGGGAATTCAGTCATAACGGCTCAATCCTTGTGGCAGCAACTGGGGGTGATGGCCGGCAAATGTTCACCGGTGATGGTTGATGGCCGGTTATGGGTCGTCGACGATCGAGCCAAGCTGCAAGTGATCGATCCAAAGACGGGGAGTCTGATTGCACGCAAACGCCTGGGTACGGTGATGCGAAGCACTCCACTGGTAGCAGATGGTAAAGTTTACCTGTGTACCAACAATGGGCGTTGGTATGTACTCAAGCCGACCGCATCGGGCGTCAAGGTAATACACAAATTGCGGCTCACAGGCCACGGTGTCGATGGCTCGCCCATTGTTTCTCATGGACGTATTTATTTACCAACTTCTGAGGCTATGTACTGTCTGGGTCACGAGAATTTGGGTCACGGGGATTTGGGTCGTGATGGGCTACCATCCTCAGGCGGTCATCTCTCCCCTGCGGCACCTCCCTCTTCCTCAGGTTCCTCGCCAGAGGCAAATTCTGCAGCCATTCCGAATGCTGGGACTCAAGGCAAGGATGATCAGATGGTGACTCAGTTGCAAGTCGTTCCCTACGACGCACTGCTCGCACCTGAAGGACAGCTCATCTACTCAGTCCGCTTATACAATGCGCGCGGTCAATATCTACGCTCGGCAGCACCCGATCAAGTGCACTATTCTATCGAAGGTGAAGGGTCTATCGAAGGTGAAGAAGATGGCGAAGGGCCAGGGTCGATCACGGCTGATGGGATTTATACGGCTCCTCTCGGCGACCAGCACCTGGCGGTTCGTGTGGTTTGCCGCGTTGGTGAGTTGGAGAGTTTCGCCCGATTGCGTGTGGTGCCACCACTACCCTGGCATTTCAATTTCAATGCGGGCAGTAAAATTCCATTGACTTGGATTGGCGGCAAAGTCCGATATGTACCGCGTGAAGTCGATGGGGAGCAAGTTGCTGCAAAACGGAGTGTGCTGCCAACACCTCGAAATCCCAACAACAAACTGGGGACTCGGAGTAGGCTCTGGATGGGGCCGACCACACTTTCCAACTACACAATTCAAGCGGATGTTCGCCTGACTCAAGCTGAGGGAAAACTTCCCGATGTGGGATTGATCAACAGTCGCTACACCATGACCCTGCGTGGCATGAATAAGCAACTGCGCTTATACAGTTGGAGCCCTCACGATTACCGATCGTATGCAGCGACCGATTTTCCCACTCAGCCGGATGTTTGGTACAGCATGAAATTCTCGGTCGTCTCAAAATTGTCAGCAGCAGGAAAAGATCCCCAGGCTATCGTACGCGGTAAAGTTTGGCTTCGTGACGAACAAGAACCCGACGCATGGACGGTCGAGATGGTTGACCACGCACCCAATCTTTCCGGTAGTCCAGGCCTGTATGGAAATGCTCAGGAAACTGAATTTTATATCGACAATATCCAAGTTGTCTCAAATGAGGAAACACCGACGCCATGATCCAATTTGTCCGTTGTGCCGCTACTGTTTGTGGGCTTGTCTTTGTCAGTGCTGTTTTGTGGGTACTGGGAGACGCATCACTCAAGCTGCCTGCCACTTTCGCCCAATCACCATCTTCTACAGTTAACTCCTCTGGAGAATTGGCTGCATCCGTTGATTGGCCCCAGTGGGGTGGTACTTCGCTGCGGAACAATACGCCGGTGGGGTACAACATCCCTACCGACTGGGAAATCGGCGATTTTGATTTTCAAACCGGCGATTGGGATCCTACCGGTTCCAAAAACATCAAGTGGGTCTCCAAGCTGGGTTCGCAGACCTATGGAAATGCTGTGGTGGCGGACGGACTCATCTATGTGGGCACCAACAATAGTAGTGGCTGGCTTAAACGCTATCCGGCAAAAGTTGATTTAGGTTGTCTGCTCTGTTTTGATGCCGAAACGGGCAAATTCATGTGGCAGCACAGCAGCGAAAAACTTCCCTCCGGCAGAGTTCATGACTGGCCCTTGCAGGGAATCTGTTGCGCTCCTTTGGTGGAAGGAAACCGGCTCTGGTTCGTGACCAGTCGTGGAGAGGTGCAATGCCTCGATACGGCCGGTTTTCGCGACAACGAAAATGACGGACCCTACAAGGACGAACCGTTCACCAGTGAGGATGAAGCCGACACCGTTTGGGTATTCGACATGATGAAGTCGATGGGCATATCACAACATAACATGTGCAGTTGCTCGGTGACTTCGGCGGGAGACCTGTTATTTGTCAATACTTCCAATGGTGTGGATGTGGAGCACAATTACATACCCGCCCCTGATGCGCCCAGTTTCTTTGCCATAAACAAACACACCGGTAAAGTGGTTTGGACCGACAATTCACCTGGCCTGAATATTTTGCACGGACAATGGTCATCGCCCTGTTACGCGGTCATCGATGGGCAGCCTCAAGTGATCTTCCCCGGTGGCGATGGATGGATTTACAGCTTTGATCCCCAAGGAGGTGGGAAAACGGAAGGTAAAAGCCGCCTTCTATGGAAATTTGATGCCAATCCCAAAACGTCCCTGTGGGAACTGGGGGGTCGCGGAACTCGGAACAATGTCATTGCAACTCCGGTCGTCCATCAAGGTCGGGTTTACGTGGCGGTGGGACAAGATCCCGAGCATGGTGAGGGAGATGGCCACCTGTGGTGCATCGATCCGACCAAACGGGGTGATATCAGTCCTGAGTTGGTCTTCAATGCGGCGGATCCCGATAAGCAAATCGAACCCAAACGATTGCAATCCGCCGATCTCAAACTGGGGGACCTGACTCGCCCCAACCCCAATTCGGGAGCCATCTGGCACTACAGCAAGGTGGATTCCAACGAGGATGGCGAAATCGATTTTGAGGAAACCATCCACCGCAGTTGCGGCACCGTCGCCATCAAGGACAACATCCTCTACATCGCGGACTTCAGTGGCTTGCTCCACTGCCTGGATGCCACCTCGGGCAAGGTCCACTGGACCTACGACATGCTTGCCGCAGCCTGGGGCACTCCTTTGATAGTTGAAGATAAGGTCTATATCGGCGACGAGGATGGCGAAGTGGCCATCTTCCGCCACTCGTCCGACCCAAACATCGCCATGCGCGAAGTAGACGATGAGCTAGTTCCCCATTTCGGCGAACGCAACATGGGCAACAGCGTCTACAGTACCCTCATCGTGGCAGACAATGTGCTCTATGTGTCCAACCGGACTCACCTGTTTGCCATCGTGCCGGAAGAGTGACCAACCCTCATATTTACTAGCATAAACAGTAGATTAAGAGCGGCACCCATCAAATGGAAATTGTAACCATGCCCATGCGTCAATTCATTCAGTCGATGACGGTTCTTGCTGCTTGGACGATGGTCGGACATACATGTCCCACGGTTGCAAGTGAGCAGTTCGATGCCGCGCTCCAAAGCTTGAGGCGGGTAGGCGCAGGCACGGTTAGTCAGTCGGAAATTCAGCATGCGTGGAATATTGTTGCACAGGGCAAGGCAGATCAAATAACAACCATCCTAGCGGCGATGGACGATATTGGGCCGCTCGCCGAAAATTGGTTGCGAGCGGCGGTAGACACCATTGCCGAGCGGGAACTCCGAAATTCGAAGCGTCTTCCCAAGGAGGAATTGCGCCAATTTGTTATCGACCTATCGAACCCGTCTCGAGCTCGACGAACGGCATTCGAATGGCTCATTCAAATCGACCCGGCGGCACGCGATCGTCTGTTGCCAAAAATGGTGGAGGACTCAAGCCTGGAATTGCGCCATGATGCGATCGCACAGTTGATTGTCGAGGCCGAAAAAGCTGCAAACGACGATCTGAAGCGGGCCCATTACCGTCGATCCTTTACTGCGGCGCGTGATCTTACGCAAACGGTGCAATGTGTGAAATCGCTTGAAAAATTAGGCGACTCGCAAGATCTGGAGAAACATTTTGGATATGTTACCGAGTGGACCATGATCGGGCCATTCGATAACACCCAAGGCGCTGGTTTCGATAAGATCTTTCCGCCGGAACACAAGCTTGATTTTGCTAAGCAGTATCAGGGTAAGCACGACCTGGTCCGTTGGCAATCGTATCGATCGGAGTTTCAGCGCTTGGAGAAAATTGGGCTTGTCGATTTAAATGAGATTCTCATCGAAGCAAAAGGGGTCACTGCCTACCTGGCGGTGACTTTCAACTCTGCCAAAAAGCAAAAGGTTCAGTGCCGCTATGAAACGGTCAACGCGACCAAGCTGTGGATTAATGGAGAACTTCTGATTCGCAAAAACATCTATCACATGGGCGGAGAATTCGATCAGTACATCTCGCCAGCAACATTTCTGCCCGGCAAGAACACGATTTTACTAAAGATCTGCCAGAACGAGCAGACCGAGAGTTGGGCGCGGCCTTGGAATTTTCGGTTTCGGATCACGGACGTGCTGGGCGGTGGCCATTGGCCAATCGCGGTTTCACCATAGACGTGGAAAGATAAGAAAGGGCACCCGACTCATGCACTCATTGATCGTAAAATCGTTGACGCTTGGATTAGTAGCTTCGATTCTGGCGAATTCAATCAACGCGCATGCTAGCGATTGGCCAATGTTCCGTGGTCCGGGCGCTCGGAGTGTCGCTGAGTCGGCCAACCTGCCGTTAGAGTGGTCCATCGCGGATGACCAGAACATTGCCTGGCGCGCCGATTTGCCCGGAAGGGGCGTATCGAGCCCAATCGTAGTATCGGGAAGAGTGTTTGTTACGTGCTCAGACGGACTCAACCGGAGTCGATTGCATGTGGTGGCGATTGATGCAGAGTCGGGAGAGAGAATCTGGCATCGACAGTTTTGGGCGACGGGACGGACGTTTTGTAACGGAACGTCGGCGGTCGCGGCACCAACTCCGGCAAGTGATGGTAGCCGCATTTTTGCCTATTTTTCATCAAGCGATGTAGTCGCCCTCGATCTCGATGGGAACTTGCTCTGGATACGCGGACTTTCGATCGACTTTCCTGGGGCAGGCAACGATATCGGATTGTCGAGTTCGCCGGTGGTTGCGGGCGACGTGGTGGTGATCCAAAGTGAAGCACAGGGGAACTCCTTCGTAACGGCCATCGATATCCACAACGGCGCGACTCGGTGGGATAGGGAGCGGCCTCAACAATCTGTTTGGTCTTCTCCCATTGTGATTACGCAAAACCATGGTGGCAAGCAGGCGGACGCCGTGGTTCTGCAGTCCGGCAAGGGAGTGAGTGCGTTGCTAGCAGGAACCGGGGAACTGCTCTGGGAATACCCCATGGCGTGCAGTACCTCCACTTCGCCAGTCTTTGATCGTCTGCTTTGTGTGCCGGCCGGGGGATTACGCGCGCTCGATGTTTCTGAAATCGGCAATTCCAGCGAAGCCGTAATCTGGGCGGAGACGAAGTTGGGGCCCGGTTATTCAAGCCCTCTCATTGCGAATGGCCAGGTTTTCGTTATCAGTGGTGCGGGCGTGCTCACCTGTGGTGCTTTGGAATCGGGTAAGATTCTTTGGCGGCGGCGACTTGGTGGCCGATTTTGGGCCACGCCGGTTATCTCTGGCAATTATCTCTATTGCATGAATTCCGAGGGAAAAAGCTTCGTCGTGCAAATTGATGAGAAGGGTCGAATCGTTTCGGAAGATGAATTTGGCGAAGACATTTTGGCATCACCTGCGATTGCCAACGATGCGCTCTTTGTTCGGAGTCATAAGCATCTGTGGAAAATTGCCCGTGAAGGCGCTGAGCGGAATTAGGTTACTGGAAGCGTATTCCATGGTAAATTCTCTTCTGCCTCTCGCCTTAGATTCTTGTGGTCCTAAAAAAACATCTGGCAGTGTATTTAAAGCTATCCCAGCACACATTTTTCGAAAAGTGCTCGGATGGGTCCGCAGTTGGTTGCCAAGGTTTGTTTAAAACCCTTTCAGCAGCTTGCCGTCGGCCCGGTTTCCCAGTTGTTGTAGCACCTGGACATCGATGTCCTCCAAGAGAGACCGAGTCGACCCATCGGCGAAAGCGAAATTGGCGATACCCGGATGGGAGCTGCCGAAACCGCCTACTCGTAGAGGATTTGGCTCTTCGATCGGTTTGGGGCCAGTCGGTAGGAGACGCTGATGATAGGTTTCGTAACGGCCCGTGTTGCGGAGTGTGGCGCGGGTGCCCGAAACCCAACCTAGGCTTGTTTCGCGGGGCAGCATTTCACCCAGCAGCAGGGTCTGTGAGCTGCCGTCCAGGATGTCGGTGTAGCGAAGCTGACTGTTCAAAAAGAGCAGTCCGTTGTTGTCCTCATCGATGGGCCCTTCGGTCGCATGGTGGCAACCCGCATAGGTGCCCAAGGCGGCCGTGTCGTCGGCGTTCATTTCGTGTCCCGGAAGCGATGGGCACATCAACAGGCGTAGCGGCAACTTACGCACCGGTTCGTTTTCTATCGCATACGCGCCGGCTTGCTGGTCAAACAGTCGGTAGGCGTTGGGCTGTTCAATATGGGGAAGGATCTGCACGATCCAACTGACATGCTGGCCTTCTGTTTCACTGCGGATCGGTCCTGTAGGGTTGAGGACACCTGCAGGTAGCCGTTCGGTGCTGAATTCATAATTGTGTACCGCCAATCCCAATTGCATGATGTGGTTCAAGCAACTGGTGCGGCGGGCCGTTTCCCGAGTCGCCTGCACCGCTGGCAACAACATAGCTACCAGAATGCCGATGATGGCGATCACGACCAGGAGTTCTACCAGGGTAAAACCATGAAAGATGTTTGATCTGGGTTGTTTGATCTGGGATGTTTGGGATGAAAACATGGATTTATTCCTAGGGTGGAGCGTTGGAGATAGGGAGGGTCAATGTGTCGGAGCACTGGGTGCCTCGTGGGCCGCCATCGGAAAGACGAGCGACTACGTGAATTTGGTACGCTTTTGGTTGAATGGAGAGATCAGTCTCTTCATCGCCCGCCTTTCCATCGCCCGTCATTTCATCGACTGCGGTGACTCCGATGATCACGCGTGCTGGTGGCAAGTTTGGCAGTGTTTTGGGGTCAAGTTTCCAGGTTTCGCCCTGGTAAGCAGCGTCTGAATGTAATTGAGCGACCGCCCGTTCCAGGCCTGCGGTCAATAACAGTTCGGTTTGTTGGAGTTGGCGTTGCAGTCGTAACTCACGCCGCGCCCGCAGGGCGGACTGGAGCGTGGTGGTCACCAGGGCAGTAGCGATCGACACGCAGACCAACATGCAGACCAGTACCGAGGCCTGGCGTTGGGTCCGCCCCTGTTTGCTCTGCGCTGTGATGGGAATACTCATGGACTTTTCTCGCCCGGAACTTTTTCCGTTGCGGAAGGGTTCGCAGATGGCAACTCTGCCGGTTGTTGTCGAGTCGTGAAGGATTCGATCTGCCGGCGACCTGCAACGGCTTCGACATGAAGCTCGATACGCTCCTTTTCTGTGATGGAGTCGACTGGGTGCGTAACCACCAGGGCTGCGCGGCGTGGATCGGCTAGCAATTCGAAATGGGCCCGGTCATTGGCGGCGAATAAAAACAGCTCGCGCTGATGCTGTCCGTTGGCATGAGGCTGGTCGCGGACGATCCGGCTATCCTGCGTGGAGTAAGTTACTGTGACGGCAGTGGGTTGCCGAATTTCCAGAGTCATGGCGGCCCCATCCTGCTGCAGTGATACCTGATGACTGTGTTGGATGTCATGGCGAAATTGGCGTGCCAGGCGTAGGGCCGTTCGCTGACGATCGCCTTGCAGGCGTCCCTGGGTGTGGAGTGTCATGGTCTGATGGATCATCCCCGAGGCCAGCACCAACAGGGTCGTGGAGACCGTCATCGTGACCAGCATTTCCACTAGCGTAAAAGCACACGGAATGTTTGATGTGAGATGTTTGATTGTTGATGTGGAGAGTGCGCAGTTCGAGTGAGGAGTTTTCTTTTTTAAGATCAACAATTTCAGATCAAACATCAAACATTTTTTCATATCAGATCTCCTTGAGCCATCCGGTCAGCGATAGTTTGCCCGGGGCGCCTGCCCGATCCCAGGTGAGTTGTAGTACCAGTCGCTGGCCATCCTGATCGTGGATGGTTTTTGCGCTCAGTTGTGGATTGGAGAGTGCCACGCGAATGGATTGGGTGGGTGCCAGTTTGGCCAAGGCGACTGTTCTCTTGTCTGCGCTCAGGTGGGTGAGCCGATCGAGCTGATTGGAGAGTTCCTCCAAGGCCAAGCGTCCATGACGCGTCTGTTGCCACAGTCGTCCAGTGCGAACCGCCAGCGGTCCCACTAGTGACATGACACTGATGAGCAGCAGCGCGGAGACCAGCATTTCGGTGACCGTGAAGCCGGAACGATTTGCTGGATAGGTAAGTTGGTTGGTATTGCGGAATGGTTTCATGCCAGGCTACCGATTATTTGGTTCAGGGAGAGCATGAGTGCCAACGTGATAAGCAGTACGGCGCTTGCCAGCAGCACAATGCAGGCCGGTTCGAACCAATCGAATAGAGTTTCGATGCGACCGGCAATTCGAGTTCGTTTGGTTTGAGCCAGGTGCTCCAAAGTCCAGTCTGTCGCACCGATTGGAGA
>JBDOMT010000050.1:0-17571 GCA_039831705.1 Pirellulales bacterium
CGTTGAACACAGTCGGGCTTCAGCAGAATAAAAGTGCGTTGCATACGATTTCAGTTTTCAAATGTATAGTGCTTTGTCAAACTTATCACTTTGGGTAGACGCACAAATAAACCTTTACCCTGCCAGTACTTATGGCTGCGGCTACCCCAAAAGCAAGGCTTGACCAGACACTAGAAACAAGGATTCCAATCTCCGCCTTCTCTACGGAGAACACGAATGGCGGATTATAGGCAATGGGATCGACCAGCTCAAGTGGAAAGCCCTCCACTCTCTGAATAGCCCACCTCCAATTTTACATTCCGGATTCCGCACTCCGGATTCCACATTCAGTCAACTCTATCGGGGCCGTTCGTTTGCCAGTTCGTAGCGGCGGATCTTTCGATCGAGGGTCGACCGTTCGATCCCCAGAAAACTGGCTGCCCGACTCTTGTTCCAACCGGTCGCGATGAGTGTTTTTAGAATGTGTGCCCGCTCCACGTCGGAGAGCGACTTGGTAGTATAATCTTCATTGCCTCCCTCCCCGTCATAATCAATATCGGTATCGCCTGCCGTCTTGATCCGGGAAAGCACCAGATCCTCATGATCGACATACTCACCATGGGCCAGGACCACGGCCCGTTCTATCACATTTTTTAATTCGCGCACATTCCCGGGCCAGCGGTAACGCAACAGTTCTTCCATCGCGCGAGGTGTGAATCCTAACAGTTTGCGCCCCGTTTCTTCGTTGAAGCGATGTAGAAAATACTCCGCCAACTCGGGGATGTCTTCCGGTCGCTTGCGCAGGCCTGGCACTCGGATTTCCAACACGTTCAGTCGAAAGTAGAGATCGCGTCGAAATTTCCCTTCTCCGACATCTTTTTCCAAATTTCGATTGGTTGCGGCGATTACGCGTACGCTCACTTGAACTTGTTCGTTTCCTCCTACGCGTTCAAACGGATGCCCTTCTAACACACGCAAAAATTTTGCCTGGATCGAAGGTGACATCTCACCAATCTCGTCGAGCATCAGCGTACCCTGATCGGCCGATTCAAACTTGCCAATCTTACGCTCTGTCGCTCCCGTAAATGCGCCCTTTTCATGACCAAACAGCTCACTTTCCAGCAACGTCTCGGACAAGGCAGCACAGTTCATACAAACAAAAGGCCCTTGGTGACGGGGGCTGGAAAAATGGACTGCACGTGCAACCAACTCCTTGCCAACTCCACTTTCTCCTCGCACCAATACCGTTGCGCGACTTGGGGCAGCACGCGCGATTTGCTGCTCGACGCGCTGCATGATATCGCTGTTGCCAATAATCTCGCTTTGGACACCGAGTTGCTCACGCAAATGGACGTTTTCGGAACGTATTTGATTGAGATTTTCAGCCAATTCCTGACGCTTGTCCAAATTTTCTAGTGCGACTCCCACGGTGTCTGCGACTGCAAGGGTATATTCCAAATCCTCTGGATCGGTAGGGCGATTGACATCGGTTGAATAGAGATGCACCAAGCCCAATACTTCACCTTCCAACCGTATCGGTGCACAGATGACGCTCGTTGCCAGGATTTCACCCTGACTATCACGATTGCCGAGTTGACTGTCATCCATAACATTGCGTGCCATCACCGCCTGACCTTCGCGCAACACGGTGGATGCAAGAAAGGCCGAAACGCGATGGTAGGAGTGATCGCTATCACTGCGTGAGGCTACCGCGTCCAATTTTTTACTACGGCGGAAACCACTAGAATCACGTCCTTGTAGCAGTATGGCGCCCGCGTCGATATGGGTTCCTTCGAAGAGTCCGGTGAGTGCCACATTGGCAAGACTTACTGCATCGGTTGATTTGGCCAATTCAAAAGCCAATTGACACAACTTGGTAGCAGCACGCCCGATTTGAGAAATCGGTTCATTCGTGTCGTGTAAAGAAAGTGAGTCGAGATACCGACTCTGCCCTTGACGATGGGTGATGGTTGCCGATTCGTGGAAATCAAAAATACTGTCGTCGTCCATGGGAGCGGTAACAAGTTCGGAATCAGCATCTTCCACAGACCGTGATGTCTTGAGCAAAGTAGTGGACTCAGGAAATGCTTCAGCCAATTCGTGCACATATACCAACTGGGAGTCGCCTATTTGAACCACTTCTCCCGGTTGAAGCGTGTAGTCTCTCTGCAACCGTTGATCTTCCAGGAAGGTGCCGTTGCGACTATCCAGGTCTCGTAATTGCCACTCCCCCTGAGCTTGAAATACTTCAGCGTGGGCTCGGCTGCATCGTTCATCCTTGATGACGATGGTATTGGTAGGCGCTCGCCCGATCGTGACCGATTCTCCTGGCACCAGGCGTACGACATCAGTCCATGTCGATCCTTCACGGATTATCAGGTAACCGTTCATGCCTACTACCATATTCTGGCAAGGGTGGGTCAATCAAGCATAAGGACAAGAAACAAGGCTGTTCGGGCCCTTTTGTTGGCTCTGACGGACGGACTGGGCTGATTTTAGGGATCCTGGTACCTCCTCGGCCGTATCAACCGGCCTCTCAGCCCAACTTTACTCATGAGAGAGCCTTGAGCCCATCGTGGAAAAAGGGTATTCCATGGCCAAAAGTGTTGAATGTCAACGACTTAGCAACTAGGCTGAAAGGGGGCAAGGTGTATGCCCCCACGATCTGCTACATAACCCCTAAACGCCGCAAGGTGTATCTAAGTATGATTCGGATGAGGAGAAGACAGATGGTTCGTTTGCTTCGAAATACTTTCCCCTGGATTGCCATCTTGACCATGGCGATCACGCTGGGGGGCCCTGCCGGACAGGTTCATGGGCAGTTTTTCGGTGGTTCCAATCGCTCCGTGGGGGGAATCTCGATTGATCCCGAGGGTGTGCTCTCGGCACCGACCGTCGAACAACAACAGGAGCTGGCCCAAATCCGCGAAACGGCCATTCAGGAAGCGCCTGCGAATCTGCAGCCTTTCACCGAATTGCGTGCCGTTTCCCTGCGACAGTTGGAAAATGAAATTGCTGCGTATCGCATTCAAGATGGAAGCCAAGTACCACTTCCAGAAAAAATTGCCTTACTGGCCGGGCTGCAACGAATTAAATACCTGCTGGTTTATCCAGAACGACAGGATATCGTGCTGGTAGGCCCGGCAGAAGGCTGGCGACTCGATTCCATGGGCAATGTGGTCGGACTGACCACCGGTCGGCCCGTCTTGTTACTAGACGATTTGATGGTGGCATTTCGTACCCGCCAGGCTTCACGACTGGAACCCATCTCTTGTTCGATCGACCCGACTTCTCAAGGCTTGCAACAGCTTCGACAGCTTGCCAGTCGTCTGCACTCGATAGGCAATCCAGAGACGACCGGCCGACGCCTGGAGCAGGCTGTGGGAGCACAAGTGGTGACTGTTACCGGTATTCCGGCAACCAGCCACTTTGCCCGAGTCTTGGTAGCCGCCGATTTTCGCATGAAGCGATTGGCCATGAATATGCAACCGGCTCCGATTGGCGGCATGCCCAGCTATCTGCATCTGATGAAGGCTGGTGGTCGGGGGATGCACAACACAACTCCCCGTTGGTGGCTGGCACCAAAATACGAACCGCTTGCCACCGATGTCCAGCATCTATCATGGCAATTACGCGGTTCGGGAGTGCAGTGCATGACCGAAGCTGACTACGTCAATGCTCAGGGGCAGATCAGCCATACGGGATCCAAGGGCAAAGCGGCTGCCGTATGGGCCCAAACGATGACCGATCGATTTGAAGAGCTTGCCAACCACGACTCCGCTTTTGGCCATTTGCGCAATATTATGGACCTGGCCATTCTGGCCGCCCTGGTTGAAAAAGAAGGCCTTCTGGAGCGTGCCTCACTCGAATTACCTCATCTGTTGGACCAAGAACCACTGGCTCGCTACCCGGCCCCGCAAAAAGTCGCCACCACCGCCAGCTTGTTGAAGAAAGGCCGGAATTGGGTGATTAGCGCTTCCGGAGGTGTGCAAATCATGCCATGGCACGTAGCTGACAAAATCGAGCAGGTCGATTCTCTGGACACAGTCCACGAACAATTTTCGATGGACAAAGACGGCAACTGGTGGAAGTAGGCAGTTTCTGGTCAAGCCGAACTTTTCAGGTAGCAATCGCAGCACCCTTCAGCGGAACAAGGACTTGCGATTATTGCTACCTGAAAAGATTCGTTTGACGAAGCCTCAATGTAAGCTGTGCGACCTTATGCGCGACTCTGGGTTGAGAATCTTATAAATACAAGCACGCAGCGCAAGCAAGTGGGTAATTTCGTACGTTTGCCATGGACCCACTCGCTTGCGCTTCGTGCTTGGCGTGAGTCCAACTCCAATATCATTCATGGCACTCTCCAATGGGGCTTGTTGATTTAATCAACCGCTGGGCGTTAGCCCCCGGTTCTGACCTCAGAACACACCACAAAACCGGTGGTTGATGTGATCGTCACCTTTGGGCGTTAAATCAACGTGCCCCCAATGGGAGCGATCGTCTATGCCGGAGGAGCCTTTGTCCAGCAACGAGGCCTGACTACGTCTTTTACCAGGCCCACTCGTTCCAGCATACGAACCGTTTGCCAGGTAAGGTCAAATTCCCACCAGCGGTGTCCGTGCGATGCAGCACGCTGGTCGGCGTGGTGGTTGTTATGCCACCCTTCGCCGTTACTCCACAGTCCTACCAGGATGTTGTTGCGACTGTTCTCTTTGGTATCGTAATTTTGATAGCCCCAGACATGGGTAACCGAATTGACGGACCAGGTAATATGCCAAGTCAACACGGTTCTCATGAAAACACCCCATACCATCAGGCTCAAACCAAACTGCAACCCGTCCATGACCGGTTGGCTTGAGCTGCCACTACTTGTCCAACCAATGACAAACCCCGCGGCAAGAAACAGCAGGGCATGAGCCGCGTAGATAAATGTCCAACAACTGTTGCGCTCCAATCGAAAGTAGAACGGGTCTTTGAGGATGTCGCGGACAAATCGTTCGTAATAGTTTACATTGCGAAAGTCACGATTGACGATCATCAGCCAGCCACAGTGGCCCCAAAAAAAGTTGACCCACGGACTGTGAGGATCGGGCTGGGTATCGGAATATTTGTGGTGCATCCGGTGCATGGCCACCCAGCAGGCAGGCGAATCCTGCAGCGTACAAACCCCCAGGATGGCCAATCCATGTTCCAACCACTTGGATGCAACCATACCTTGATGCGTGAGTATGCGGTGATAACACAGGTTGATCCCCAACGTCCCAAAGGCGTACAACCCCAACACACAAAGTACCACCCCAGTCCAACTGAACAGCCAGGGCACAAAGGCAAAGCACGCCAGCAGGTGGATTAGCGGAATGCCGATTGCGTAACGCCAACGAATTCGTGTTGGTTTCAATGTCGTCGCAGGCCAGGAAAGAGGATCTTGCCCGGAAGGAGAAACATGACTGTGGGGCTCTTTGCCTTCTTTTTGGTCGTCCACCTGGACATGGTTGGTCTTGCCCGTTTGACCCGGGCTGGCGCCCTGTTCGTCGGTTCGATCAGCGTTCGGTTGTTTTTCAGGAAGAGTCTCTGAGGCCATCGTATAATTTCGGCTGGAGTAACGGTTATTCTTGGCAGCCAGTATAATGGAGCCCCATGCCAGTCACCAAGGGCCCATTCTAATAACACCTGATACTGGCCCGCAGCGCAAGCGAGTGGGTGAATTTATTGCACCCGCTCGCTTGCGCGTGCTTGTATCCCAGTAAATGCTCGATTGCTACTCGCCCAGATGTCGATGTACCTGCGACGGGTATTGAACATGGGATTTACTTTTATGAACTTGAGAAAACCCCCGGCTCCGCCGGGGGACTGGCAGAATTTGATAATTCCGTAGATAAAAAGAGGCCTCCATCTCGTGAGCCGCTCAAAGCTCATAGAGAAGGAGACCTTAAATGTCAGATTACAGCAGTCTAAATCACACGGTATGGGACTGCAAGTACCACGTTGTGTTCATCCCGAAATGTCGTCGCAAAGTGCTTTATGGAAAGGTCCGCGAGAGTCTTGGGGAAGTATTTCACTCGCTGGTTCAAGAGCGAGAGTGCAAGATCCTGGAGGGACATCTACGTACGGATCACGTACATAGGTTGATACGGATCCCGCCGAAGTATGCGGTGTCCCATGTCGTTGGGTTTATCAAAGGCAAGAGTGCTATCCGAGTAGCCCGCGATTTCATGGGACGTCACCGGAGTTTCCAGGGTTATCATTTCTGGGCCCGAGGGTACTTCGTGTCCAGTGTGGGAATTGATGAAGTCACGATTCAGAAGTACATACGGAACCAGGAAAAGAACGACCAGAAAAGTGACCAACGTCGTATGTTTTAGAATTACCAATAACCTTACCAACTAAGCTACCGCTTTGAGCGGTTCACAATGGAAGCCTCCGGCTCTGCCGTAGGAGCCTCACTCCAACAAATTCCGAATATAGGCGGCCGGCTGGTAATTCTCCAACAGTACGTGGCACTGTCCGTCGCGTTCCATTCGTACTTGCGGCACGGCGATTTGTGGAGTTTTTATCGGATCGAATAGAATGTCTTCATGCGTGGCATTTTGTGCATTTCGGAAACTGTCAAGCTTGATGTCGCCTCCCAAATGGTCGCTTCGGCCGGTGGCCACATGCACGGTACCGAGAATTTTTTCGTCCTGAATATCGACTCCCGCTCTTGGTAGGATTTGCGTACCAAAGCCAAGCTCTCCAATTCGTCCGGTGGCCGGATCGGATTGAATGAGTTCCAAATAGGAATCCAGAGTAGCCTGCTCTCCACGAATGAGATCGGCATCCTGAACGGCCCCGTCTTCCACTTTGAGCATGACCAAAGTGCCGTCTCTCAAGGTACGCGGAAATTCACCCTGGGCACGGGTGGGTACAAAATAGACTTCGCCTGCAGGAAGATTTGCCACATCGGGTTCTGGTCCCAAACAAAGCCCGTGACTCTTCTGGGCCTCCTGGCCCCCCAGTTCCAGTGTCAAAGTTGCGCTACGGTCGTGGAGTTGAAAATCAATCTCCACTCGGTCTGCTCGGGTCATCCCTGCTCGAAGTAATTCTGCCTGACGACTCACTTCGTGATAATCGACACAAAGACCACTTTCCAAAATGATCTGGTTGATACCATGCAACGTCGCCCCACGAAAACCATAACTCTTAGCATGCGCCGTCAGGGGCGCGGTGGCCGAATCCGTCGAAAGACAAAGAATGATATCGTACTTCGTATACACGGCTTCTGAAAATTCGACCGTTTCACCCAGTTCATTCACGCACGTTGGCGGCAGCTCCAGATTGCTCCCGCACGTTCTTTGGTAAACGTACAAATGGCCTCCTTGGAGATCCATTTTTTCCAGCAGCGATTCTCTCAAGGGTCGGTAAAAGTATTCGATTGCTTTGGACTGAATGGGATGGTCTGCTGATTTGAGAATAGCCATATCACGCATTAAAGATAAATCGTCCAGGTCGATAAGCAGCGCAATTCGCAGCCCCGGTTCCGGATCAAAAACCGTACGTAGAAGGTTTTCCAAATCAAAAGGAGGGAAATCTAGTGGCTGGATTTCATCCGTTATCGCAACTTTAGACTCACATGACATTTTAACTAAACTCCTCTGTATTATATGACGTATAAAATTGTTGGCTCTGTGGGAGAGTCCTCACTTTGTACTACAATTACTGGCTATACACGTTATGAGATGTCATCTTAAACGGCTTCGGTCTCTGCCACATACTGCCGTACGATTGGCTCCCATTCTGCCCCTTTTTCCCACAGGGCCAATTGCCTTTCAGCGGCGGAACCATGGCATGCAATATTACGGTTTCGATGGAGATGGTCAATCATCCCTAGCTGACTTGCTTGGGGCTCGAGCCGTTGGCACAGTCGCCCTACTAGTTTACCTAAAGGTTCTAATTTACCGGACGAATAGTCAATCAGTTTTGCTTTGGTTCCAAAGCGGGCGGCACGCCAACGATTTTCACACAGTAGCGTGCGGTCGATCAGTGAACTTTCATACCCTTTTTCGTAAGAAGCCAATAAATCGCCCACAAAAGCTTGTATCAAGGCCGCCAGGCTCGCTACATCCTGCAGTAAAGGCACCGCGTCGCAAAGCCGGAATTCCACCGTGGGGTATTTGTGGTGAATACGAATATCCCACCAAATTTGGCCCGCATCGGCAATTACCCCGGCTTGCAGTAAGGTGTTCATGAGGCGGTCCAACTCATCCAAATCATGAAATGCATCGGGAATGCCAGTGCGTGGGAATCCAAACGCGCGCAACATACGACTCGACATGAGTCCTGAATTGCGCCCCTCCAAAAGTGGAGAGGAGCAAGAAAGTGCATAGAGAATCGGCAGCAGGGTACGCGCGTCATTCATCACTCGTAATGCCAAGTTACGATCTGGCACCCCGACATGGATGTGCAGCGCAAAGGCCAGACATTGACGGTGTGCTTCTTGGAACAGTTGCTCTGAAAGAAGCCGGCGCGGTTCGCGAGTGATGGGCAGATCACTCCAGCAGGAAGCCGGATGGGCGCCACTCAGGCCGACTCGTAAACCTGTCTGCCGGGCAATCTCGAACAACTGCTGCCGATTCGAACGCACTTCGTTCAGTAATTGATCGACGCTACGACAGGGCCGAGTAACAACTTCGCAACAACTCTGATGAAGCTCGCTCTTGACAGCCCACGCCTTGGATTCTCGTGATCCCATTTCCGGGTACTGGATCTCTTGGCTGCAGGGCACCCGATGCGGGAGAGATAAGGAGCATGCATGCAACGCGTCAAATGCCGGTACCAATGCCCAAGTGTCCGGACAAAGTATCTGGAATTCTTCTTCGACACCCAGGGTCAAGGGCTCCAGGGGCAAGGAGCCCAGCGTCGAAGATCTCATCGCTACTTTTGCATTTGGTGGCAATGGCTTGTCAGTCACGGCTCCCCTACTCAGGCACCGATCCCAGAGGCCATAATTCCCAGCGACGCACAAAAATTTCTGCACCTTCAGACTGTAGTAGCAACTTGCCGGCCGCAGGGGAAACCTGGTGACATTGATTGACTTGGACACCGTTGACCAGAATGGTGATCTCTTCTCCTCGGCATATCACATCCATGCGTGTCCAATCGCCCGCCGGACTCTCTACGTCTTGTTTGCCACGAAAGCCAAAAGTGTCTGACCAATCAGGGTCACGACCCCACCAATTGATACGCCCTGTGGAAATGGTGACTGCCGCTCCCTTTTCATTCTCCCTGGCCCAAACTTTTTCGCCATCACGATCCTTTCGAACTTTGGCCGTCAAGGATACCGGATAGGTTTTATCCGATACCGGATCCTTTGTCGTCAGCGCCAATAGGTCGCCCACTCCGCCTTCGATAATTTGAGCTTCGATCGACGCCATCCAGATACCGCTGTAGGTGCCATCGGGCCCAAAGGCGTGAACCAGAATGCCACTGTCTCGAGTCTTGCCTTTGCGGTTGCCCCAAGTGGTTTCACCCCACTTGAATTCGCTCACCATGTGGTAGTTCGCATAGTTGTCCTTGGTGGTCAAGCCACCCCACTGCTGACCGCTCACCCGCAATACACCATCTTTGAGCGAATAAACCTCCTGAGGATCTTCGTATTTATTTTCCCTCAGCCAGGAGTACAAATGCTGCAGGTTGTTCTCCAACAAGTCGATGGGACCATCGGCAGGAACGATAGACAGTGCCTGGTTCGATGCACCCGTTGCCGATTTTTCTGCGGCCGTCTCATCTACGGCCTGCAATTCACGAATATACAGGTTGCGAAACCATAACGTGTTGCCATGATTCTGCAGCTCGATTTGTCCCGTTTGCGGCAATGGTTTTCCCACCTCCCAGAAATTCTCCAGGACCACCTCATCCGCGACCAACTTGCCATTGAGTTTCACCGTAACCTGGTCGCCACGCATTTTGATGTAGAAGGTATTCCACTGTCCCACTGGCTTATCGGCATTCACCAATGGAAACCGGGCGTGCTGCTTGTTGTTCCATAACGATCCGGAGCCCTTGTCTGCTCCATGTTTTTCCAGTGGCTTGTGCTCTGTATCCCAGATTTGTACTTGGGGATTGCCACGCAAATAGATGCCACTATCGCCGCCTGTCAGGATTTTCCAGTCTACGTACATTTCGAAATCACCATAATCCTTGGCGGTACAGAGACTGTCTCCCCGGCCATCAAATTCCAGCACTCCATCGACTACCTTCCAGTGAGCTCGCATCCGCTCGTCAGCCGCCTGTTGAGCAGTGGCAAGATCCACAGGACTCATCTTCGCCCGAGATTTCGGATTGCCTACCAGGCCCTTCCAACCTGAAAGGTTATGGCCATTGAATAGGGCCTCAAACCCTGCGGGTGGAGCGGCATCCGCTGACACGGTGCCAAGGAGGCCTAGCAGCAGGATCGCACAACTGGTCCAGGGAATCAGTGAAAGCCCTTTTGACAGCAAGAATTTGACACATAACATAGGTTTCATGGTGGTTCCCTTCGCGGAGAATACTCTTTGCTATAGTTAGACCAGATTTTCTATCAAGAAACATTACCATGACAGGCGTTTTGTCCTCCGACAACCCTAAAAGGCGATTTTTTAGGGCTATACTATGTAGCCCAAATATTTCATAAGCAGAGGTATTCTCAATGAACGTCAAGGCTAACATCTGTCGAAAATACCTGATTCGAATGGGAATCATTGCCATCGCAGGCATAGGGTTCGCATTTTATTGTGTATACGACGGTGCCATCGGATATCCAAACCAACGTGTGCGAGCTCTCAAGTATATAGAGGTCAGGGAAGCATGCAAAAAAGAAAAAATGACCCAGAGCGATTGGAAAGCTCAGTGGAAAGAAATCGCCACGGAAAATGGCTGGTCTCAAGATAATCCTGGTGAACCTAAGCCGGAAAACGCATGGATTGGCCAGTTCGCGATGGCAGGATTGACAGGTTTGGTGGGAATTCTGTTTGGATTTCGGATGTTGTTAGCCAGTCGACGCTGGACTGCTGCGGATGAAGAGGGTTTGAGCACCCACAGGGGACTGCAGATCCCCTATGACAAAATCATCACCTTCAGCAAAAAACAATGGCGAACCAAAGGAATAGCACGAGTCCGATATTGGCAAGACGATCGGCAAAAACAGTTGATCTTGGATGACTTCAAGTTTGATCGTTCCTCCACCGAAGCCATCGTGCGTCAAATCGAAGCGAAGATCAATCCCGAACAAATCGTCGATGGCAAACCGGAACCTCCGTTGCAGGAACCTTCGCAGCAGGACTCATCCGTGGAGGATTCTGAGACGGAGAATTCTGAGACAGCCTCTTAATTCATCGGGCCAATCAATTCGACAAAAGTACCATCCGGGTCCTGGATCAGTACGAAACTGGCTTTTTCACCTAGTGGAATGGGGGTTTTGCCGAGCAATTTCACCTGATGCTGCTTAATCCGGGCAAGAATTGGATCCAATGCGGTCACGTAAATCGTGAGGTACTGAATGCCTGTGTGGGAATGGATGAATTGATTCTCCTGCTTTTTTGCTTGCTTGCCAAAGGTCATTAATTTGAGACTGGTGGAATTTTCACCGGCACCCAATTTCAGCACTTCCACATGAAATGCGAGGGAATCGGTTAAGCCCGAGCGCTTGCCAAAATCGGCGTCAACATCAAACTCCGTGCGATCGACCTGCACCAGGCCCACGACCTCTTTATAAAAGTGCAGCGACTTTGGCAGGTCGGAGACAATCATTCCAATGTTGATGTTTTTGCGTGAAAAATCTTTCTCCGCAGCCGATGTTGTGCCATTCCCTGGCATGGGTGTGCCTAAGAAACTCAAAAGAACAACCAGGATAGATAAATAGCTGGCGCTTACTTTACTCATGATTATACTTTCCAACAAATGTGAAGTTTCTCCTGTTTCATGCGGAGACAGGAAGAGGTTTAAAAAACACAGGAGGGTTTGGGTGATGCCCCCAAACCCTCTAGTGCAGATTTACAATTTGTCTGAGGCTCCCCTCATACTGTATCAATCGTAGGCATTTGAAATTCTGCATCGTGTGGATCACTCATCAGAGCGTTGGCCTCTGCCGCGAAGTCACCGGTGTGCTTTTCTGCTGCGGGATCAAAGGTCAACCATGGCCCTACGGTGTAGTGGGCTCCATTTTCAGGCACTCCCACTCCTCCTGACATAACCTCATGGAGCTTCTGGAAGTGCTCGTGCGCATCGGCGTTGTCGCCAAACTTACCCGCTTTGCTATTAAACGGTACCTGCTGGCCCAGGCGGTAGGAATTGTTCATCAAATGCCCCAGCACACAACCGTAATGTGCTTCTAAGGCGGTTCCATTGGCCATGGAAGGATCACCAGCCCGACAAGCCGTAATAAAGCTGCCCCAATTTCCACCGGGAGTCACCTGGCCGTCGGGAAGCTCAATTTTTTCACCTTCGGAATTTCCCTTGGCGTAGTACTTGCCCCGAATGATCTTGCCGCCATCCTCAAAGTAGTACTCGTTTTCCACCTGACGTTGGTAGCCTTCGTAATTGACATTACGGACGTTGAAATAGCAGTATTGGCCGTTTGGGTACTCCGCAATGCCAAACATGGTGTTCGGCGTTTCCCCCTGATCGTTCCATTGAAATCGTCCGCCAATGGCCATCGCTCGAATGGGATGCGTCTGGTCGGTATCGAGAGCCCAGCGCGCCACATCCAGTTCATGCGTGCCCTGGTTATTCATGTCACCATTCCCCGTTTTCCAAAACCAGTGCCAATTGTAAGGCACCAGGTTTGCATGGTACTGATCAATGACAGCGGGACCTCGCCATATTCTCCATGCCAGATTGCTTGGTGGTGCCGAGGGTTGTTTGAACCCGATTCCGCCTCGTGGCTTACAACAATAGCCATAAGAAATTTTTAAACGGCCAAATTTGCCTGCCTGGATCGCTTCGTGCAAACCGGCGATGCTGGCGTTGCTACGTTTTTGTGTGCCATGCTGAATGACGACGCCATATTTTTTCTGAGCTTCCACTACCAGACGGCCCTCCGACACATCATGGCTCATCGGCTTTTCAACGTAGACATGCTTACCTGCCTGTGCCGCCGTGACGGTCATTAAGGAGTGCCAGTGATTTGGGGTGGCGATGGAGATGGCATCTAGATTTTTGTCGTCCAGGGCGGCGCGAAAATCAATCACACCTTGGGTGGTGAATTTTCCCTGCGTCTTCTTTTTGAGATTGCTAAGTGCTGAGGTCAATACGTTGCGATCGGGATCGATGACATAAGCAATTTCAACATTTTTTTGCCCTAACCAACCATCCATGTGATTTCTGCCACGGCCGTTGAGACCTGCCACGGCGATACGAATGCGATCATTGGCCCCGATTACCTTTCCAGAGGCACGAGTTCCTGTCAGCAGCAACGAAGCACCAGCAGTTGCGGTGGTTTGCAAAAATTGACGGCGTGTGGCGCGGGACATGTCGACTCCTCACATTGGATGGATTGCGGGCAAGTGGGTACCAGGGGCAGACAGACAGATCTCCGATTATAGGCAAAGACAGAAGAGCTTGTCATCCAGAAAATTGACTTCGTTCCAATTTAAGCGGATGAAGCCTACCTGACAGACGTCTACAATGTGACAACTCTCCTGGCAGGCGGCTTATCCACTCGCCATCTCCGGTTCACCAAGGATTGACTTTTGAAGTACCGAGTGCAGCATCTGGTCGATTTCATAACCCTTATGCAACATTCTCGTAAACTTTACAATAGGCAATTATCAACTCCAGGAGATCACGATGCCTCATTCCGGAGAACCAACACCCCTGCAAACCTATCAACAGCGAGCAGAAATTTTCGATCGCCAGCGTCACGATGCAGAAATCCGTGCCTATTGGGTCTCTTGGGGGCGGGTCGTTTCGTTCTTGGCCGCAGCCCTATGCTTCTATCTGGGGTGGCCAACCGGAGGCTGGTCCTTCGAAGAGTTTGCATGGTCGGATTTTATTGGTCCAGGTTTCATAGGAGCAGGCTTGCTTTTGATTTTGTTCCTATTTTTGGTTTCATGGTCTACCAAATTGCGACAGCAGGAAGACCGTTTGGCGGGACTGAGTAGGATCAATCGTCATGCGTTGGCTCGTCTGAAGCGACAATGGAATCAGTTCCCCACTGCCAAAGTTGACTTGCCCGCGAAAGCCGAAGTCTTATCTCACGATTTGGATCTATTTGGACATGCATCGCTGTATCAGTTGGTCTGCACTGCGCACACCTCATTGGGGCGCCTGAGGCTGCGAGATTGGCTCCTCGAACCAGCAAGCCCAGGCACCATCTCTCAGCGGCAAGCAGCGGTTAGCCAGTTGGCGCCGGAATTGGAATTACGTCAAGAAATGGAATATTTGGGACTGCGGGCAGCGCAAGGGCATGCCGATGTGAGCCGGTTTGTCGGCTGGGCGGAGAGTGAACCTTGGCTAAATAGTCACCGCTGGCTGGTTGGTCTATCAAGAGTTTTACCGATTGGGGCGTTGACTTTTTTTGCTATGGGCATTTTCAATCTGATCCCCGCATCGCTTTGGGTACTGCCGGTTATTTTGAGCATGGTGATCAGCTTCATCTACTGCAGAAAAATTCACACCTTCTTCGATCACGTCAGTTCACGTCGAGACGAAATACGATCCTATAGCAACCTGTTTTCTCAGGCGAACCTACTACCGAAAACAGGTTCCATACTACAACGACTCATGGAGAATTTTCCTGCTGGGCCCAATGCGCCGCACCATCGTCTGGCCCGACTCGGTCGGATCATGGATCTAGCCAACTTCCGCTACTCTCCCATGGTTTACATGGTGGTCCAGCCGCTGACCATGTGGGATTTTCATGTGCTGTGGTTGGTGGAACGGTGGCAGCGACAAACGGGCGGCCAGGTGCGAGCTTGGTTTACGGCACTCTCTGAACTGGAGGCGCTCAACTCGCTAGCCTCCTTGGCCCACGACCACCCGCAATGGTCGATGCCCCAGGTGGATACTCCGGATGGAAAACTAAAGACGCTGAGTTTACACGCTATGGGTTTGGGGCATCCACTACTCCCGGAGAGCATCCGTGTGGCCAACGACGTAACCATAGGCCCATCGGGGACGGTGCTCCTTGTGACCGGCTCGAATATGTCAGGCAAAAGCACATTGCTGCGTGCACTGGGCACCAATGTAGCATTGGCCCAGGCCGGTGGACCTGTCTGCGCGGCACAACTGACATTGCCACCGGTGTTGCTGGCAACGAGTATGCGGATTGACGATTCGCTGGAGCAAGGTGTGTCATTCTTTATGGCGGAACTCAAGAGGCTTAAAGAAATCGTTGATTTGGCCGTTCTTTACGGAACGGTTCAACACAACACCGTGCAGCAAGACTCGATGAATGACTCAAATGCACCAGCTCGACTGGTGTTGTATTTGCTCGATGAAATTCTCCTGGGCACCAATAGCACGGAGCGTCATATCGCTGTGGAACGCGTGCTAGGACACTTGCTGCATCAGGGCGCGATCGGCGCCATCACCACTCACGATCTGGAGCTGGCCAGCAGTTCCCTGCTCAAAGAAGCTTGCCAGTCCGTCCATTTTCGCGAAACGTTCATTACCGAAGAAGGCCAGCAGCAAATGCAGTTCGATTACCAACTGCACTCCGGCATCGCCACTACCAGAAACGCGCTGAAGCTACTGGAGATGGTTGGTTTGGCGGAAACGGAAACGACAGTGGAAAACGGGTAGGCTGGAACGGACGATAGGGCTGTTCGGGCTCAGAATTCCAGATTTACCACCTCGCCATCGTTTCGAGAACATAAACGTTGAAACAATTCGAGATCAATGTCGTAATTCAGTGAATGGACGCTGCCATCGCTGAAGGAACAGTTAAGAATGGTAGGGTGCGCACTTCCGAAGCGATCGTTTGCCGCTATTGGCGGACGATCGTTGTCCGGAATAGGCTCAAACAGACCAATGCGGTAGTTATCGTTATTGAAGCCCGTACACCAGGTTTCGTTGTCGGCGGAATTTTCCCCATTGTGATAATCCTCGGGTGGAATAAATTTTTCGCCTAGCATGATCGTATTCGATGTTCCGTCCTCCACCTGAGCAATGCTGACCTCACTGCGTTCATGGGAGATGCCATCGAGTAATTCAACAACAGCCTGTATATCGGTTTTCCATCGGTACCTATGCAATTGCTCAAAATTCGGAGGACCACCTTTAAACTCCGTAAATCTAGTGCCCGAGTTAATTGCATAGTCGCTGCGTCCGGCGAAGCCTGTGACTTTTGCATTGTAGATGCTCGACGGGAAGACGAAGGAGGTCGATGGGCGTCGTGTGGGACAATTAATTATGGTAATCGGCAAGGCGAGCATCAAGCCGGCACCTTCTAGTTGCTGGGTGGAGAGCGTGTCTGGCATGCCGTCAGAACCCATGTCGTGCAAGTTACCCTGTTCGATGTACGGCAACACGTTATAGATCCAGCCACCTGGCTGGTCACCGCCATAGCCTCTATCGGGATCGCCAACCCAGTTCCAGCCCCAGCCACCTGTTGGGTAATGCCCATGCACATCGTGGTGGTTAGTACATCCCAGCGAAAGCTCGCGTAACTGGGTCGTGCATTGCGTACGGCGAGCAGCCTCGCGTGCTGCTTGGATGGCCGGAAGCAACAACGCAACGAGGATGCCAATGATCGCAATCACGACCAATAGTTCAACAAGTGTAAAGCCGTCGCGTATGTTTCGCGTCGCCATGGTGGAATTTGCCTTGTGAAAATAGGTTCGAGTTGTGAGAACAAAGTTTCAACAGCAATAACAGTGTCGTTTTTTATCGACAGGGAGAAGACGAGTTGGCTAACAGCGGTTAGATGATAAGACCTCTGAAGCGTAATTGGCAATGCAGTTACAGCAAGTTTCTACCATAAAAAGAAACCAGATACAAGTGTATGATTGTCGCCGAACACCATTTCTTAACCTGGAATTTCCTAAATGGATCTACCTGGAACCACTCCAGATTCATATATCGAAAAGGGTAGAACCGAAAAGGGTCAAAGCGATAGTTAGCTCTCCGCTTTCCGCTCTCCACTGTCCGCTTTATGTTGGCCCAACGAACCTGCCCAACCGACCAGCACGATAGCCAAGGTTCCGGTCGGGCCAATTAAAAATGCGTGCAGCGGATAATTGAACCGCGCATAGTCTCCTGGGAGATCCTGGCATAGGGTGCCCCACAAGGCCACCAGGATGCCTGCCAGAACGCCCATCACGGCGCCGCGTGGGGTGGCTTTACGGACCAATATTCCCAGCAAAAACAGGCCCAACATGGCTCCGCCAAAAATGCCGGAAAATTTCCACCAGGTGTCGAGCACTGTTTTTACTTGAATCATCAATAAACTCGCCAGGGTACCGAGAACACCTATCGATATGGAACTCCAACGGGTCATGTTCAGCAACTGCTGGTCACTGGCGTCACGACGTATGAGTCGCTTATAAAAATCGATAACCCAGACCGTGGCCGAAACATTGATGCTTGAATCGAGTGTACTCATGCCCGCCGCCATCACCGCGGCAATGACCAATCCGG
>JBDOMT010000507.1:0-3892 GCA_039831705.1 Pirellulales bacterium
GAACTCTAATGGGGCCACTTCAAAAGTGTTCTGATAGTGAGTTGCCCAGTACATCCCACGGTAAGGTTTGTCAGGCACAGAACTGCCGCGCCAAGCACCGGGAACGAATCCGCCCCGTGCATATCCTGAAATTCTGAGGAACTTGCCTAAGCCATGCAATAGCCCCAACTCATCGTTGTCCGCAATGACAATGCTTCCATTCTTGCCATCGGATATCTTGTAGCCTTCTTTACCGATGCTGTTATCTATGGCCAGATTGAGAACACATTCAGCCTTCGTACCGAGAAACGTAGAGCGTCAACAACGTCGTCACCAGCGTGCCGCCGAGAGAAGTCAGGTCTCTTATCGCCTCTTCAATGGCGATTGAGCCGAGCGGGTTAGCTAAATCTGACGCGTGTCTGAAAAAAACAAGATACTTTCTTCCAGCTCGATGATCAATTCGCCATTAATCAACCATATCAACCCAACCGTCACCAGCGACCCAAAACCCAGTGCCAGAAGTGCACGATAGATATATGGTAAACCAGTATGTTTCTGGGTGAATATGGTATTGGCTTTCAGGTTATCTGTTGTCAAAATTGATGGTCGCTTTTTATGATTTTGCCGACACACACTAGCAGAAAATCTATCGCCAGTGGCTTAACCCCACACTTATGGAAAATCAACCAAGGACTTTTTTAGTCATGTGATACCACCACAATGGCGGCCAGCTCCGTGTCTAATCCCCCCAAAAATGCAATTAAACGTGAAAGGATTTTTTGGCGTAATCAGGTGCCACATGAGTAAGGATTTCACCGACTAAAAAAACACTGTAGTACAACCATGAAACTGCGAGTGCGGCCGGAACCTCCCACAGCGCCAACTGGTAACGGCGATGATGCCGCACAGCCTCCACGGTCACAGTTGCCGTGTGCTTGAGCCAGCGCAAAAAAGCTGCAGGTACTGACTGCATCCACCATGAACTGAACTGTTGATGCCAAAGCACACGATCACGACCCTGTGCCAGTGCCCGCTCCAGATAACCACGCATGCCCGCCGGGGCGGGATGGGTCACCCGGGCGGCGCCATTGACATGAATGGGTACCCCATCTGCGTTGAGTGAATCCATGAGCATTTGGCAGGCACCACGCGATGAACCTTGCAAGACAGGAAACGGGTAACGCTCAAAAGTCCCACGGCGAAAACATACATTGTTCGCCCAAAATGACTCGGCAGATCGAGTGTCCCGCCAAACAGGAGGGGGCTTGAATACCCAATGCAGCGCGGTGGCCTTCTGGTAGATGCCTTTTGGCTTGATTTAAGTGATCCCCGCGACGATTTTATAGTCGTGAGACTCAAAGCGCTCCCAGATATTCTTCAGCCAATCGTCTTCTGGCACAACATCACTATCCATAAATAAAAACAGGTCGCCATGCGCCTGTTTTGCACCAAGATTCTTCAGCTCATAGTACTCAACACCCGGGAATTCACAGTGTCGAATACTGAGTGATTCTGTGTCACCTATTTCGGCCCCCGGCGCCATTGCAATGATGGTCTCACTGCTCACTTTTTCAGAATCAAAGCAGATCAGTACTTCGATTGGAAATAGTGTTACCGTTGAAGCCTCGGGGTCTAACGCCCGAAACGCGATCGCCTGACGGTGCAGTGACTGTATCATTCGTGCTGGCCGGTCGGCCTCGCTTAATAGCGCATTACTCCACTCAATGATGATACTGAGCCGATTCGTTAACTTCATGGGTCACCCGGTAACAATGTTTCCAGCGTCCCAACCGCGGAGCCCATTTGCCATGCCAACATGCAACCAGCCAAAGAACCGATCACCAGCACCGACAGCAGCGGTGAATACTTGTTCGCATGGACCACATCCTTAAACACTTTGAGACGATCTGAAAAGTCGAGAGAATCGGTTGCCTTGATATGGCGATATCGCTTTCGACTTCGACCGTAGATAAACATCTTTTTCAAATAGTCACGCAAGTGGCCCAATTCGAGATGATCGATAATCATGCCTTCCACATAATGGACCACACCAGGCGAGTAGGCATCGACAACGGACCGTACAAAAATCGTGTCAGCCCCCCTGTCCCGCTCCACAAAAGGGCCAAATTCATCCCAGGTGGTCCGGCGCATCCCCATGTTATTGGTATAGCCATAAAATTTACGCGGATCACTTCCACCAAGAATTAGCTCATCCTTTCGCAACTCATAGGCATTGATCGCCTGCATCAAGTCAGAATTGGAATTGGGTAATCGTTTACCTTGAACAAGAAGAATAGATGGATCTGACAACGCGCTGGCAATCGTCGAGAGCCAGTCTTTTCTGGGCGCACAATCAGAGTCGGTAAATGCCAGCAGTTCTCCTTGGGCAATTCTCATACCGGCATTTCGGGCCGCATATGAGCCAGGCTTTGACTCTCTTATGATCGTGATGGGATAGCGCCCGAGTCTGTCGGCGGAGTCATCCGATGAATCGTTGTCGATGGCAATGATTTCATAGTCGCCCATCGGATAGTCTTGCTCTAGCAATGCACTGATACACCTGTCGATAAAACGCGATGTATTGAATACCGGAACAATGACTGAAATCTTCACTATCAGTGCTACCGGGGTTTGATGCTTTGGGAAAAAACTTTGACGTTAGCCAAAGCTGCGCGTTGCATTTCATCAACGGTCATATTTTGTTCCTTAAGTACCCTGTCTCGAGAAAGGTGGAGTTTTTTCACCATGTGTACCAGCCCTGTTGGCTCAAACTCTTCCACAGGTATGTGCCACTGCTCAAGATTCGTCATCTGCATCATACCAACAACTTTTGCCTGTTGATGAAGTGTGATGGTCGGCACCGCAGAAGATATGGCAAAAATCGAAGGATGCAGGCGCGTACCGATGAACAAATCAGACATCGCCACCACACCCTTGATCTGTGAAGGTGAGTAATCTCCTTCCAACAGATGCACATGCGCCCTATACGTATCATCAACCTGTGCACAAACCTGACGAGCGTAGCTCAGGTCATCCGATGCAGGCGCTTGATTCATAGATACAATCACCAATTCAGCATTGAGTTGCTCTATCAGCAGCGACATGGTTTTCGCCAGTTTTTGTGATCCGGCCTTTTCGCCAAGTGTGCCTGCACGGGCATCGGCGTCGATCGCACTGCCACTCCGGATATTCATACCAATGCGAATTCGACCGGAGTCTTGAATACCTTCCTTTGACAGTAAGTCTTCAACCTCATTGGTCGGTGCAGCCTTTAATAGCCAGGCCCAATCAGCAGTTTGTTTACACACGGCCTGAGTATTCATTTTCTCCAGCTCGCGCATGGAAAGCGGGTCACGAACGGTTACCAGCGCAGCTCTTTTGAACAACGCTGCATGCAATAATCGTTGCGCTACACTTTGATAAACGGGAATGCCATGTGCCAGAAAGCAGGTGGGCATATCGCGTGCAAGATCAGGTTGCCAATACCATAGCCTCCTGGAGAACCGCCACCGCAAAACACGAGCGCATCTGACGCTTTAAAACATTGGAGTACTTGTTTAGTTTTGCGGTCGTAGCCGATGCCCATCAAAACAGTCAAGACCCGCCGCAGTCGCCTGATAAAAGACTCTTGAGGTTCAATTGCGAAAAGTTCGGGTTGCACGTCATCTGCTTTTTCAAACCAATGTGCATCAGTGACCGGCTGACGGCAGAGTAGCGCAATCTGCACATCATCAATATGCTCTCGCATTGCATTCAGTTGGGAAAGCGCAATGGCCAAATCACCGCGTTGACTGGCTGAAAGAACTCTGGTTAGTACAACTCTCAATCTTCAAACCAATTCATGACTGATAGGAAATTTGATTTCGGTCCTAGAAATACAGTCTATAGAGGTAGAAAGACTGATTCAAGGGTT
>JBDOMT010000343.1:0-17506 GCA_039831705.1 Pirellulales bacterium
AAATTCACGGCGGTTGCGACTCAATAAAATCATGGCGAGAGAAAAATCACGGTTGACACTATCGTAAATAGGACCACTCTCGGAAGACTCGATAAAATAGACTATTATCAACAGGAACTAGTGAGTGGTCAATCGGTGAAGAATCGGATCGTACAGCTTCTTACCGGCTACCAAGAGAGTGAAGTTGAGTTTGATACTCCAAGAGCTGCCCCCGCCCCCACCAGCGTCTCTGCCTCCCAGGAAAATCCCGCCCTCCTCACCCTTACGAAATCCCCGCGGTGTGTAGGACGGCTGCAGAAAAATGTTCCAGTTGTGTTTTCCAATCTTTGCCACCTTGCCAAAGAGAAGAGCGATAGGAATGTCATACTGCCCCTTGTGGTCATCAAACTTCCAAGAGGCATCACCCAGGCCCACAAACCATTGGTTGGGCAAGTTTCGAATGACAAGCGGCTGAAATAAAACCTGATAGGCATCACTTTGCATGGAGAAGGGTTGGTAGTAGAGTCCACCAATCAGCCATTTATCGATAGCCGTTGTGGTAAAGACAACACTCGGGCCGAATGCCCACTCACGGAGTCCCAACTGTGGATGCGTAGCAGTTGGCACAATATAGGTGGCGCCGATGCCGAGCGTGCTCTTGATTTCCGGCATGGGATGCATGAGAAGGTCGATCACTGTCGTGTTGCCGAGGCCGCCCTGCACACCTGACGGACCGTCAGGGTCTGCTGACGGAGCAATCACCGGTATCGTTGGTCGAAAGATGCGATACTCAAAGAAACTGTCTTCGTTAATCATCAGTGGAATGACAGGCTGCAGAATGAACTGGTTTGAGTAGCCGCTCGCATCGAACGATTCGGGGCCGAACAAATTTTGGAACCGTAGTTGCATGATGGCGCCGTTGGATCATTGGAATCACCGCCTCCCGATTCTCCCTCGTCCTGCCCGCGTATGATCATCCCATTGAAGTCACGAAGACTCGACGGCCGCTGAGACAGCCAGTCAGAGTCGTCTCCCTGATCTCGGGAAATCAAGTCGCTGGAAGGCGGTTTGCCGCCAGGAAATGGGGAAGTCCACTTCGTCACGGCGTCGTCGAGAGCAGGAGTCGAATCCCAACCGAAACTATTCGTGGGCACGAGGAGAATCAATATGAACGAAAATGTTCGAAACATGCTACAAATCCTTTTGTGGCTCTACCGTCCGGTCCTCAGAGTCATCGGTACGTTTGGCCGACATTCGCCACGCGGACGATGAGAGTTTATAGTCGTGCCGGTTATACCGCAAATTTCGCAGTTAACGCACAATTATCCGCTCCCTGAAAGGGTTGTGGAGGAAACGGATATTCGCGGAAAAAGTATGGACAGCAAGCGATCATGAGAGGGATCGACTTTATGATAGGCCTTCATTATCATGCAGTGAATCGTCTGCTGGACTTTTGCGTGCCTTCAACAAAGAGGTCTCAATGATGAAATCGAAGCTCGTACTTATTGTCGTAGTCAGTTTTGTAGCTGGGCTGATCGCTGCGCCGTTTCTCTGGAATCTTGACGGGCCATCGCCGATCTCATCATCGGTCGCCGCACCGGTTGAGACAGCAGCCGACACGCAAACCAAGAAGGTCGAACCGCTGATTTCGCCAACCAAAGCGCGGGCTAGAGACTTCTACACTCCCAACGGCGAAGACCTCGATCCCAATGAGATACGGATCATCGCCTGTGGAACCGGGATGCCGACACCGCGTCCCGCACAGGCAGCAGCCTGCTTCCTCGTGGAACTTGGTAACGGCGAGAAGTTTATCTTCGATATTGGAGACGGGGCCGGGGAACGGCTTTTTGCCCCCCAGATTCCGACTGCTTTTCTGGACAAGGTCTTTATCGGACATTTGCACGCAGACCATTTTGGAGATATCGGGTCTCTGTTCGTTAGTGCCGGACTGGCCGGACGATTCACTCCACTGAGAATCTGGGGCCCGAGCGGTGCGAACCGGAACTGGGTACCAAGGCCGCAATCGAGGCGATGGAGAAGATGTATGCCTGGGACCTCGCTGGCCGTCTGGGCCAGACGGACGTGCGTGGCTTCACGACCGAGATCCATGAGTTCGATTACAAGAAGGAGCAAATCGTTTACGAAGAGAACGGCGTCGTCATCCGGTCGTTCCCGGCCATTCATGCCGTTGACGGATCAGTCAGTTATTCGCTTGAGTGGAATGGCCTGAAGATCGTCTACGGGAGCGACACATTTCCCAACAAATGGTTTATCGATAACGCCAAAAACGCAGACCTCGTGATTCACGAGTGCTTTATCGCAGTTCCCGATCTGATCGAAAAATATCGGCTTACCCCTGAAGCTGCCGTGCAGGTAGGCACGCAAATTCACACGGCTCCAGAGGCATTCGGCAAAGTCATGAGTATGGTCAAGCCGCGTCATGCTGTTGCTTATCACTTCTTTAAGGACACTGACACAACGCCAAGTGTGCTGGAAAGAGTACGTTCGACCTACGACGGGCCACTGAGTTTGGCGGAGGATTTCATGGTTTGGAACGTAACCAAGGACGGAATCCGGGAGCGAATGGCGATTATCGACGAGCACACATGGAATCCACCTTTGGCATATCCTGCCAAACCAGTCTCCGCTGCTGACCGAGTTGGTTATTCACCGGAGATTGAGGGCGGGCGGCTGGATATGAGTGATGTGCTCGAACCCATCTATGAAAAAGCGAGTAAAGCCTTGGGCAGAAAATTCGAGTATCCCAAGGAGTAGATCGATAGGCATACCAGTCGAGCGGTCAGTCTGGGGTGCCCCAATGTGTTTTGGTCAATTCGGTTTAACCCGGATATTTCATCTGTTTCGTCGCGAGGCCCTTGTTACCAATATAGCTGAGCTAAGTCCTTTCGTGGCAAGGCATGTGAGGTTCGCGACCGCAGTCGTGTTTTTACACGTTGAGGCGACCACAGCTGCGCTGTGGTGCCCGGGGCCGAAACATAACGCAGCCACGGAAGGACTTGGGACGCCGCAGCAGAAACGGGTGAAATATGCGGGTCAAGAGTCCAATCGATGCATGAGGCGGTAGAATCCGACCAACGCCGTATTATGCAGCGATTCCGTAAAAGATTGCTGAAGTTGCAACCATTCGCAAGCGGCACGGACAGATTGTATATCGGTTCCTTCAATAGCTACAGTCCATTCATGCACCACAGAGTTGCCACCGCGTGCGCTACTTTCAATAGATTCGATAGCACTAGCAGAAGTATCTGCTTGCCATAGATGAATCTTGTTGATGCTCGCATTATCTACTATCTCATGCAATCCATGTTTGACAAACCAGGATTGAAAATGTTGGTGGCGATTAGCTTTTATGTTGAAGCGAAGCGTAGCGATTAAACCACCTTGCCCAGAACCAGTACTTGCTACTTCTTGGCCGACTGCGCGGTATACGTCACAGAGCGCAGGCATTATATGAGTAGTCCATTCGGTTGGATTGTTCAATCGTTTAAGATAAGGAAGTGATGTAAGAGTAGCGGGCGATTCGGTTACATAATAATTAAAGACAAGCGGTGGATTTTCGACAGACTCGTATCGACACCCTAAAAGGAAACCAGGAACGGAAAGCCGTTCGGGCATATGCTCGCGGGTATGCCATTCACAGAATTCAAGCACACGAGAAGGATCAAGATCATGCCAGATGGCGAGGATTCCGTAGCAGTTGGAGTGCATATTTGCCTTTGACTTGTGTTCAATAAATGCAAGTGAAAATCAAGCAAGCCATCTTAACACAAATGTATTTCGATAATTGCATATCCCGAATAGATCAGGGTTGGCTGCGGGTGCTTACGGCATAATTGTTTCGATGGGCAAAACGGACAAGCCGCAGTCTTCCTTGCCAATGGAATACACCACGAACAACTTGCCATGGTGCTCATAGCCATACGGATACGACCATTGCTTACCTTTGGCCTTGCCAGAGTACCGAGGTGGAACAGATTTACCGTGACGAATTCGCCACATCTTGCTCAAAGTCTCTTCGCCAGGTTTGCTGACGGAGATAACCAGCGTATCTCGGTTCTTCAGGTTTGACAGAAAGTAAATCTGTCCGGTGCTCAGCTTGCCGAGGTAAGCTTTCGCACGCGGCATCGGCATATTGCTTGGTACGGCCTTCGACCAGGTGCTACCATAATTGTTGCTGGTGGATATCCATGCCACATCGCCGCCACCACGAATGACGGCGATGATGTGGGGTCCTTCGGCCCACACGGTTGTTTCTGCAAAGCCAGGATCCAACTGCGGATCGAAGGGAATCAAAATCGATTTCCACTTCGTCAGATCGTCTCCGCGACTGATTGCCACCACTGGCAAACCATCTTTGTCTTGTCCGCCAGAGATAAAGTTGCCATTGGGCATCGGCACCGGTTCGTCATAAGGCCAGCAGTTCTTCATCACAACGCCTCGCGATTGCCACCGGTCTGTTTGCTCATTCAGCACAAATGCTTCGGCCTGCAAACCAGGAAAGCGACGGCCGGGCGTTCCGACACCGAAACGCGCACAAATCGTCCACAACTCATCTTTATGAATGAACAACACACCGTGGCTATGTCTCTCGTCTCCGTCAAATCCTGGCCCGATGACTTCGACATCCGACCAGGTTTTTCCGCCGTCGGACGATCTCCGACCTTGGAGGGTTTCGCGTGGACCGTTCTCGTTTGCAGGACTGTTTGCCCAGTTGGCATAAAGCACGCCTTTGTGATGAATGATCGCCGCGCCGTGCAGGAACTTGTAGCCATCGGTGGTTGCTCGATGGATCGTTTGATGTTGCACTCCCGGAACGAAGGGAATCTCTTCCACATCTTCGGGGATCGGTGGACCTGTCCAAAAAGATATCTCATCTGGTGGCAGCTCGACTTCTGCCGCATGCAAACAGCCGGTAAGCAACATGCTAACAGTAACGATCGTACGAATAGATTTGTAAAACATGCGTTCACCTATTGAAAGGTCTCACCCTACTTACCTCAATAGTAAAAGTCTAGGTAGCTAAAAGAAAACTCCATGTGACCGTACAGCGTACATATCGTTTGACGCCACCTGCCTATCCAGCAGGAAAGATCGGATTTTGCCGAAAAATCCGATATTTATACTCTATAAAATGTCGCCAATAATTCGACAGGTTTGCAATGCTCGACTAAAATTGAGTAGATAGACGCTGTGAATCGAGATAGGCGTGCACTCCTAACTGAAAACTGGAAGAGTATGAATTTGAATATTATTTGGCCGCATTTTTTCGTTGCGGTTCTGTCTGTCGTTGTTGGCGTACTAACCACGGCGAATTCCATTCGTGTTACCATGGTTCGTGGTCGTTGGCAGCCTCAGGTTGCTGTTTTTACGTTGGTTGCGATGCTAATCTCGGCTACCTGGACGGCCATCCCGTGCCAAGCAGCACTTCCAACTCTTGAGCCGCTTGCGGATGTAACGCTTCTCTCGGGATCAGCCCTCCACATTCCACTGCTCGGCTCCGATGCCGATGGTCATCCGCTACTTTTTTCCGCAACCAGCGACGACCCGCTGGTATCGCTCTCGGTCCCACAAGGGAACCGGAGCATGAGGATCACCTCGAACGGGTTTGGCGAGATGGTCTTCGAGCTGTTCGAAAGCCGAGCTTCTCGGGTGACGGAGCAAATCATTGAGCTGGCATCGTCAGGCGACTACAACGGTGTGCCATTCCATCGAGTGATTAACAGTTTCATGATTCAGACGGGCGACATCACCAATGGCAATGGTACGGGCGGATCGCGTTTGGGAAATTTCGACGATCAGTTCCATGTTGACTTGCAGCACAACCGGTCGGGTGTCTTGTCAATGGCCAAGTCGGGCGACGACACAAACGATTCGCAATTCTTCATCACGGAAGTCCCGACCCGGCACCTCGACTTCAACCACTCAATCTTCGGACAACTTGTCGAGGGCGAAGCAGTTCGCGAGGCGATTAGCAACGTGCCGACCGGCGCAGGTGACAAGCCCATCACCGACGTCTTCATGGATTCGGTAGAGATATTCACAGATATCGAAAACGCGGTCCTCATGCTCAGTGCGCCAGAGGGGACAAGCGGGAGCGCCGAAGTCACGGTGACGGTATCAGACGGCGTCGAGTCGTTTGACCAAGTTTTTAACGTGACGGTGACACCCGATTTGATCAATGGGGGACCGTTTCTGCGGGACCTTGATTCGTCCATTTTCGTTATCGAGCAGGGTATCTCCAGCACATTACAGCTTGAAGCGGTCGACGTCGAAGACGACTCGGTCGTCTTTGCTCAGAACAGTACCCAGGTACCTGTGGGGACAACCGCAACGACCGACGCCGAGACGGGGCTCGTAACCATCACCCCCGCTGCCGATTATTCTGGCATATTTAATCTTCTCGTAGGAGTTCGAGCTGAAAATGGGTCGAACACAGGCGACACGTGGGACACACAGATAATTCCAGTCCTTGTTCTGCCTGAGACGCTGCTAGCCGACTTCGATTTGGATACGGATGTCGATGGTGGGGACTTTCTCATATGGCAACAGGGGTTTGCAACGGGAAACACACACTTTCAGGGCGATGCTACCGGGGACGGGACAGTCGATGAAGCAGATTTGGCTGTTTGGCTATCCAACTTCGGCACGGTCGCCCCACTCTCGACGATCGTGTCGATTCCTGAGCCCAGCACGCTAGGAATGGCTCTGCTTGGCGGCTTCCTGTTGCTGAGGCGAAAAAGGTCTCAGCCACGAATGGTACGTGCTTAAGGGGACCTATTTCCATGAGTAAATCTCCGGCTCTGCTGGCATATTCTCTAATCCATCCGGTGGTTTACACCACCGGCTAGGGATATATCGGCCCTCCGGGCCTAAAGCGAAGCGTGCCATGAATTGTATGGTACGACGAGGGCTCAGTTGAATGAGTCCTACTAGCAAGAGTCAGCAATGACCTTACAAGCACGCAGCGCCAGCAAGTGGGTATTTTCACACACAGGTACCCACTCGCTTGAGCGTCGTGCTTGTATTCTGATAATTACTCGACAGCCGCTCACTTTGCTATGGGTAGCAGGCTGGAACGAACTCCGTAAGCCAGAACAAACCCTGCGCTGTTCGGCATGGCATCCTAAAGAAATGCCGGAACAGCGCTACCGCTCGTTCCGGCCTACAGCTTCGCCCTTACCCCCAGCGTTTGGCGACTTCGGCCTGCATGAAAGCCAGCGCATCGCCGGCTAATTGCATTTCGGAATCGTACATTTTGCGCCAGATTTTGGTGGCAGCCGCCAGCTCCGGCAAGCGCCGACCGAATGCTTCGACCGTCATCCATCCGTCGTAGGCGGCTGTGTGTAATGCGTCAAAGTTTTCCTGCCAGTTGACATTTCCCTGGCCGGGTGTGCTGCGATCGTTTTCACTGATATGTACGTGGGCGATCACATCGGCGCAAGATGCAATCGCAGCGGAAATACTTTTTTCTTCAATGTTAGAATGGAAGGTGTCATAGAGCATGCCGCATCCGGGTTGATCGATCTCGCGGACAAATCGGGCCGCATCGGCCTGAGTATTCAAGAGGTACGTCTCAAAACGGTTGAGCGGTTCCACGCCTAGCCGCACACCGACCTGGTTCGCGTACTCAGCCATTTTTCGAACACTTTCAACTCCCCAACTCCACTCGTCCGCGGTGGGAGGATTGCCGCTGAATTCACCCAGTGCCGAATGGAAAGGCCCGACCAGCACTTCGACTCCAGCCTGAGCGCAGTTGTCGAGCACTGCACGCATCGTTTCGACCCCCTGCTCTCGGATAGACCTGTCAGGGCTGATCGGATTGGCATCAGCCCCCAGAATGGTCACGGCGGTTCGACCCAAACCGAGGTTGTCGAGTTGTTTTCCCAGTTTCTCAAACTGGTCCGCCGGTGCAGCGGCAAATAGGGGCAACTCGACTCCGTCGTAACCCATTTCTTTAAGTTGCTCAGCCACCGTCAACTCAGCGTCGGTGACTTCACTGTTCCAGAGTAGCAGATTCATGCAGTATTTCATGTTTCGAAAACCTTTCGTTTTTTGTGACTATTCATTGTGTAGGGCTATCCCCCATTGCTCTAAATCTTAATCATAATAATTCAGTAACCCTGAGGCTGTAAACGACTACTTCCCTTCACGCGGCAACCAGACTGCCATTTCCCCTGTTCCACGATGGCTCCAACTGTAATAGGGAATGGCCGTTATTGGTACGGTAGTCTGTTCCTGATCTTTGCTGCTTGAAGTCTTTCCCTGCCCTTCCAGTAGTGTGATGCCTCCGAGTAAGTCGGGCTGATGTCGGGCGGTCAGGGCTACGTCGTCAGGCAACACCAGGTTTGCCACCTGGCCTTGGTGGTCAATCCCTTCCAGGCAGTAGACCAGAGGGCCACGTTCCAGGGCTGCCCTACCGCGATTTGCTTCAACTTTTTCGCTGGCCACCACACGTCGGATGGGCATCGGCAATTCTAAATACACCTTGTCGCCCGGATGCCAGGTTCGCTCGATAACGGCGTAGCCTTGCTGTAATTTGGGGTTCACGGCTTTACCATTGACACGCAGTGAGAAACGGTCTGCGGCCGAATTCAGGTAAGTGTAAAGATCCCCCGGGACTGGTCGTCCTTGTGACCAGCCCGGAATTCGCAGATGGAGAGCAAATTTTTGCGCTGATTCAGGATCGACACGAATCGCGATCTGACCTTGCCAGGGATAGTCGGTTTGCTGGCAGATTTTTACCGGCCGGTCGTTCAGTTTCACGGTTCCCGAACCACCGACGAACAGGTTGACATACAGATCAGTAGCGAGTGTCGCATAGATGAATTGCCCTATCGATGGTATGAACCGAACAACGTTGACCGGACAACAGGAGCAGTCAAACCAGGGTGACCGTTCGCAAATGCCTTTATTGAATGGGGTGTTGCCATCACTAGCCAGTGGGTTGGGGTAGAAGAATTTGTTACCCTCCAACCCGATGCCCGAAAGAAAACCGTTGTACAAAATACGTTCTAACACGTCGATGTATTTGCTGTCACCTTCCGCCTGGAACATGCGGTGATTCCAGAGTGCCGCGGCAATTGCGGCACACGTTTCGTTGTAGGCCGTATCGTTGGGTAATTCGTAAGCCTCACCAAAAGCTTCTCCTTGATGACGCGCACCAATGCCGCCGGTAAGATAGAGCTTGGTGGAAACCACATCTTGCCAGATCCATTTTATTGCCCCAGCGTATTCTTGGTTTCCGGTGAGCCTGGCCATGTCGGCCATGGCGATGTACAGGTAGACTGCGCGAACTGCGTGTCCGACGGCGGTCGACTGTTCGATAACTGGCAAGTGGTCCTGGTGATAAGGTCCATAAAGGTGATCGCGCCCCTCGGCCTTACCCCGATGGTCGAGAAAAAATTGGGCCAGTTTCAAGTAGCCTTTGTTACCGGTCGCCTGGTAAAGTCGAATCAGACCTATTTCGATTTCTTCATGTCCCGGCACATCGATCCGCTGACCCTGCTGCGGACCAAAGGTACGATTGATCAGGTCGGCGCTGCGAATGGCCACATCCAAAAGCGTCCGTTTTCCAGTGGCCTGAAAATGGGCGACGGCCGCTTCATAGAGATGGCCCACATTGTACAGTTCGTGGCTGTGAGCCAGCTGGCTCCAGCGGGTTTTGCCGCTCGCTTCCTGGACTCGATCAGGTTGAATCGTACGAATGGTGTAGAGATAGCCATCCTGTTCTTGAGCGGCGGCAATATCATCAATCAACCGATCGAGCCGGGCTTCCAATTTGGGGTCGGGCTGCAAGGCCAAAGTATAGGAAATTCCTTCGATGACTTTGTAGACATCCGAATCGTTAAAAAAAATCCCTTCAAAATCACCAGGCTGACGACCTGCAGCCTTGGCAAAATTGGCCAGACGTCCGGTATGCTCACATTTTTCAAGATTGTACCAAACGGTAACCCGCCGATTTGTTTCCAGACGGGGTGACCAAAACGAATCTTCCAACTGGACCGCAGTGAGCGGTACCGGCTGGATCTGCCTTTTGGCTTGGGGCAGGGACTGAGCGAGTATGGGACTCATCTGAATAAATGATGCGCAAAGACACATCAGGCCAACTTTACCAACCCACTGTGAGAACGAGCGCTTTGCTCGGGGAATAAAACGTTGGAACGAATGGATCATGCTTGTTTCAAAGTCAGGTTGGATTCAATGGAAGTGACTCGATGCAGGATGAACAAATTTCCTGTAGCTAGCCTATCGCGATGGAATGGAATGTCAACTTGTGTTGTCCTTCCTGTCAAGCGATTTCATCTGCTCCATGATCTGCGGGAAGAAAGCAATTTAGCCGATCAATAATCGGATTTGGTGGAATCGTTACAGCAGTACATCAATGAGCACTAGAGAATTGATTGGTAGAGTTGAGAGTGTAAAGTGCAGAGTAGGAAGTCAAGATAAGGTTGGGATCCCTGACCCATCTAAAACTGGAGAAAATGGATCATGCCGGAGTTTGTCGCCCTGGCTGCGATTGTCGGTTTGGGGATGTTGATATGGGATTGCGTTGAGGTTGGGCGGAATGATGCCGCGAACCTCGTGAACGCGGTCTTCGGGTCACGTGTGATGAGTCGGCGCAGGGCAGTGATGATTGCCGGAACGGCGGTGATTTTGGGTGCGTCTTTTTCGGCACCCGTGATGGAGACTGCACGTAAGGGTATATTCGATCCCTCAGTGCTCACCATCCAGATGGCGTTGGCCATTTATGTGAGTGTCTATTTTGTCGACACGATTTTGTTATATGGATTTTCGGGTTTTGGCATGCCGGTTAGCACCACCGCCTGCTTGATTTTTGAATTGGTCGGCGCTGCGTTGTTCCTGGCGGGGCCGACAAATGTCCATTGGAACAAAGTCGGTTCGGTAACACTTGCAATCTTGTTTTCGATCATCGTCAGTGGTATGGCGTCGTTTATGGTCATGCGTGTCTTTCGCGCAGCGATGCGTCACAAATCGCAAGACCGCGAAATGGTGTTGCTGCATGGACCCTGGATCGCCGGCGCGATGCTCACCTGGTTAACCTGGTTCATGGTATTCAGGGGTTTAAAACATGTGCCGGTTATCAAGTCGCTGAAGTCCGAAACTTTCGAAATGTATGGCGATTCATTGGTGCTGCTGGCCGCATGGGGAGGGTTCACGCTCTTGACACATCTGGTATTCGTGATGACCAATGGCCGCGGCTATCGTCATCTATTTTCCGCGACGGCCGTGTTAGGGATGGTCTGCATGGCCTTTGCCTTTGGCCAAAACGATTTGGCCAATGCCGCTTCACCTGGACTGGCTAGTCTCAACCTGTGGTGGCATGGCGGCCAATCTACCGAGTTGGCGAATTTGGCTACAAAAATTCCCATTCCAATATGGACTCTGTTCGTTTGTGGTGTCTTGATGGCCATGGGGATGTTCACCACTTATGCCCAACGGGTAACTCGAGCCGAAGTCAATACGGGCAGTCAGTTCGATGAAGTGTCTCTTTACGCGCCCCAATGGTGTAAATCCCTCGCTCGTCGTATTCTGCACATACACGGTGAGCAGCGTGTCTTGGCGCCGGAGCCCGCACTGAGTGAGGCAGGCAAAAAAATCCACTACGATACGTTGCGAGCCTCGGTCATTACCGGTGTCAATGCCAGCGTTATCGCCTTCGCCTCTGGCCAGGGGCTCCCTGTTTCTACGACTTATGTTGCATTTGCAGCCGTGTTGGGAAGCGGCCTATCCGACCGGGTCTATGCACGTGGTAACGCAGATACCAAATTTGGCCGTGCTATTTGGGTGATTACATGCTGGTTCATTGCTCCGTTGGTCGCCATTGTGGCAACAGGCGTAGTGGCGAGTATTGTCTATCATCTTTCGACCGTCGGTTTGCTGATCAGTATTGGCCTCAATCTGGTTGCACGCCTGTATTTCAAACACCGTGCTGACACTCATGAGAAGAATTACCGAAACCAAACAGAGCGACTGCCAAACAATGGGCTTTAGCCAGTTTTGTCATTCCATTAGGCAAGTGGCCATTAGGCGAGTGGCGAAAAAGAATTTACCAGCACGCAGCGCACGCGAGTGGATCTCATGCACACACTCGCTTGCGCGTCGTACTTGTACTCAGATATCATCTCAACAGACGTTTTCTTCACTCCGCCTTGCCTGCGTCCTTCGTATCGAAGCCTGCCTGCTGGAGTTGTTTTCCGATGGCGGAGACCACCGCCTCTCCCAGCGTCTTGTGATTGGACTTTTCCTCTAGTCGTTGACGCTCTTTTGCCAGATAGGTTTCCCGCTCCGCAGCCTGTTGGTGAATTTGTTTTTGCAATTCGGTACGTTTTTTTGCCATCTGCCGCAGGTGGGCCGTACGCTCTTCCGGAGACATTTTCTGCATGGCTTTGGGCAGATTCTTGGCCGGAATCTTCGTTAGGATTTCTTCATCCATGGCTAAGGAATCAATCAGGTCACGATTGCGGTTGCCATAGGCGGGGCCTGCTTTGGTGACTGCCCGGCTTACCGCAACACTAGCAGCGAGTCCCTCGGCATTGGCATCTTGGGTGGTTTGGTTGCGACCATAATCAGCCCGTTTTTCAAGTGAGCCGTACCAGAGATACGTCTTATTCAGTTCGCTGTTAAGGCGTATGATGATTTGGTCTTGTGGGCATGGAATATGAACCACCGTACGATCCTGATCGATATTGAAAAATTCTCCTTCTGCCAACTGGGCCCCATGCTGCCATTTCCCGCGGACCCCGGCCTGGTGATTGCCACAATGAATCGTATTGATCACGATGCCTCGCTCAATTGCCCGCTGGCAAGCTTTACGATAATCCATGGTGCCCTGAGTGAACGGTTCGTTACCGGCGATAAAAATGGCTTGGTACGAATCCGGTTCACTTGACCAATCGAGGCGTGTGATTGCTTCGTCGATTACTTGTCCGCAATACTCGTCTCCACCCCGTGTGCTTAACGCAAAGAGTGCCTCGGAAATTTTATCCAAATCGTCCACTAGCGGCACCACCTGACGAATGTAGCCCTCACTTGCGGGCAGATGCGTGTTGCCGTATTCGAACAGGGCGACTCGCAAGAGAGGAGTTTGACCATTTTTTTTGGCCTTGGCAAACTGTTGCACCATTGTCCAAAGTTGACTTTTGGCCTGGCTGATCAGGCCGTTCATCGAATTGGACGTATCCAGCAAGATTGCGACGTCGACTGCAGACCGTTCCCCCTGAAAAGGACTTTTCACTGGATTACTTGGATCCTTTTGGGGACGTTCCACGGTAATCACCACTCGGGTGTCGGTCGCGGACATGAATGTTTGAGGCATTGTCAACACGGCCATTGCCAGCGAAAGTAGTTTGACTTGGTACATCATCGGTACCTCCATTAATTTGGATGAGGGGTGGAGAACGGGCTAACTACAGGGTTTGACGTAATGAATGCCGACCAGGTTCCCATAAATTTTAATTTTCTCGGAACTTCAAAGGGGAAATCATGGTCCGTAACAGTGTTTCCATTTGCCTCCTTGGTTTCATCGTCTTCACTGCTTTCCCTGTCATTGTGGGTGATCGGGTTGAATTAGAAATACATCGCAATGGAAAATCACGGGGAAAAAGTTTATACTCCACGTCGCGATACCGACCAACACGACGGCTGAACTGCATATGCCTGCAACCACTGCGGCACAAGTGACCGAAGGGGGCGATGCGACTGGGGTACGCTACCGGCGGAAAGGTGACGGTGTTTGCATGTATGAATTAGGGTCGGGAGACTATACCTTTGCTGCACCATTTTCCAAAACATCGTATCCATAAATACCTATAGTAAGGGGCGAGCCTACGATTAAGGGTGTTTGGGATAAACCAAGGTCGTCCGTTCACTTCGCGAATGGATCTGTGTGCCATCGAAATTTTGGCGGAGCGAAAAGCGATCATACAATGCATAACGAAAGGAAATATCGATGAGTTCCATTGAATCAAAAGCGGGTGTTGACTACGATCTTGCCAAGGATATTTATGCTGAGTTGGGCGTCGATACCGAGGCAGCTTTAGACTGTTTGAGTCAGACGGCCATTTCTCTCCAATGTTGGCAGGGGGATGACGTGGGCGGGTTCGAAGAAGACGGCAGTGAGTTGGATGGCGGTATTGCAGTAACCGGCAACTACCCTGGCAAGGCCCGTACGGCGGATCAATTGCGTGCCGACCTGGATCTGGCGGTACGTTTGATTCCGGGGACTCAGCGGTTGAATCTGCATGCTTCCTATGCGGAGAACGTAGGGCAATCGATCGCCCGCAACGAGCTGACGGTGGCCCAATTTCAATCGTGGATCGATTGGGCCAAGCAGCATGGCATGGGGCTCGACTTCAATCCGACTTACTTTTCACACCCCCTTGCTGCCGATGGCCAAACTCTCAGCCATGTGGACGATTCCATTCGAACATACTGGATTGAGCATGGCATTTGTTGCCGCAAAATCGGCGCTGCAATGGGGGCAGCATTAGGAACGCCGTGTGTCACCAATGTGTGGATTCCGGACGGATCCAAAGAAGGGCCCGTGGACCGCAAGGGGCCGCGCGAGCGACTGGCTCAATCGTTGGACCAGATGTTCGCAGAAAAAATCGATCCGCGTCATAATTTGGATGCGGTGGAATCGAAGCTGTTTGGCATTGGCTCGGAAAGCTATGTGGTTGGATCGCACGAGTTTTATCTGGGGTATGCGATTGCCCATGGCACCCTGCTTTGTCTCGATTCGGGCCATTTTCATCCGACCGAAATGATCTCCGATAAGATTTCTTCGGTGATGCAGTGGGTTGACGAATTGTTGTTGCATATCAGCCGCGGGGTGCGTTGGGACAGCGATCACGTGGTGCTGCTTACCGATGATGTACGCGCCATCGCTCAGGAACTGGTGCGGAGCAACTATTTGGATCGAGTCCACATTGGACTCGATTTTTTCGACGCGACGATTAATCGGGTAGCGGCCTGGGTGATCGGCACGCGAAGTGTCAGTAAGTCGCTTTTGTTGGCTCTGTTGGAGCCGATCGAACAACTGCGCCAATTGGAAGCCGAGGGCGATTTTACCGCCCGCTTAGCACTGACTCAGGAGTTGGCCACGCTTCCCTTTGGCGCGGTGTGGGATCAATTTTGCGAGCGTCATGAAGTGCCAGTCGACAGAACTTGGATAGACGAGATCAAGCAGTACGAGCGCAACGTGCTCTCGCAGAGGTAACGGTTTACTGCACCAAGCCAAACTTGGACAATAAATTATATTAGCGTTCAATCGTGTTCATTAGAGGTTTCTCAATGGCAGTTGAAAACCGCAATAGACGCTAATTAACGCTAATATTTCAGCTGTGACTCAGTAGAATTACGAGCACAACGTTTACAAATTGGACCATTTATGAGTGAAGACCAAGCTGCCTCCACTGGAGAGTTCGAGCGAGAACCGGTTCCCGATTCGGCCCTGCTCGGTTTTAAGAGTTTTCTTGGCATGTATGCAGGTGAGCATTGTGCCGGTACCGAGTTGATGATCGGTCCGCTCTTTGTGGCGGCGGGGGTGAGTGCTTACGATCTAATCGTGGGCCTGTTTTTGGGCAATCTGCTGGCGGTGCTCAGTTGGGTATTGCTTACCGCGCCAATTGCAACCCGGGTGCGGTTGACCCTCTATTATCAGCTGGAGAAAATTTGTGGTCGCCATCTGGTGACGCTCTATAATCTGGCCAATGGCGTGATGTTTTGTTTTTTGGCCGGTTCGATGATTACCGTTTCGGCTACCGCGGTGGGTGTTTGGTTCAAGTTTCCTATGCCGGGACTGGAAGATGTTTACCCCAACAGTGCGGGTTGGGTCATTGCCGTGCTTATCGTAGGAGCGGTTATTTCGGTCGTCGCTGCATTCGGTTACAAGACGGTTTCCAAATTTGCCAATATTGCAGCTCCGTGGATGGTGCTAGTCTTCCTGGTATTTGGAATAGTAGCGCTAAAGGATTTCATCACTGCCACCGGCGCGGAAATTCACTCGATGAAAGATCTTTGGCAACTTGCCGAGACCACCATTTGGAAAGGTGGTGATCCATTACCGGGGCAGACCAAGTTCACCTTCTGGCACGTGACCTTCTTTGCCTGGTTCTGTAATATGGCAATGCATATCGGTATGGCTGACCTTTCGGTGCTGCGGTTTGCCAGAAAATCCTGGTATGGTGTTGCTTCTGCAGCGGGTATGTACGTGGGCCACTTCATGGCCTGGATTGCTGCATCGCTCCTGTATGCATATCAACTGCACCAGGATCCCACCAACACCGACGTGTTACCTGGCCCCTTGGCCTATCAGGCTTGCGGCGCGGCCGGTTTGATCTGTGTAATTATTGCCGGATGGACCACCGCCAATCCAACCATCTACCGTGCCGGCCTGGCGTTTCAGGCGATCATGCCGAGTCGATCCCGGTTTGCGGTCACGCTGGGTACCGGTGCGATCGCGACGATCGCCGGCATGTTCCCCGCCATCGCCATGAAACTGTTGAGCTTCGTCGCCATCTATGGCATGATTCTGATGCCGATGGGAGCGATTATTTTCGTCGATCATTATCTGTTCAAACGGTTCGGCCTGATTTCCTACTATGCAGAGCAGAGTGGTTGCCGCTTCAACTGGGCCGCCGGCTTAACCTGGTTCCTGACGATGGGAGCTTGCGTGGGATTGGTGCAGACGGCCGGAGTCCAGATTTACTTCGTCAGCTTGCCAGGCTGGTTTATCGCCGCAGTACTCTATCTGGTCCTGAGCAAGTTTTATCAACAACAGAGTTAACCCAGCACCCCTATCGCTCAACTCTCACACTCAACTCTCACCTATAAAAACCATGCGACAAATCCTACAACTAGCCTCTTGGCTCTCCTTGGCTGCGATCATTGGACCTGCCATCATGTACTACAGCGATAAGATGGAGCTTTCCACACTCAAAACGACCATGCTCGTGGCGACGATCAGTTGGTTTATCGCGACCTCGTTATGGATGGGGCGCGAAAATTCAAACGTGACGGAAGAGACACCGTCTTCCGTAGTTTAGGGTTTTAAGCGACGGCAGCAAAAATATACGAGCACGCAGCGCAAGCAAGTGGGGTCCATACACAAACTCGCCTGCGCGTCGTGCTTGTATTCTAATAATTTCGCAACGTCCGATCGCCGTACTGTTTTCTTCCTCAAATGGTTGTTCCGAATTACAATGGAGTGATGAACAACCTTTTGCGATATCAGGGAGTTTCAATGCTTCCGATGCGCTGCGTGGTTTGCTGCATCTTTCTGCTCGGTGGGTTGCTGGCTACCATAACCAGGCGGCTCCCGAGCCATGGAACATGGGACCTTGTTGATGCTATCTGCAGTACTCCTTATTGTCTCCTACGGGGATCTAAAAACCCTCGCCTTCAGGCGATCACTTCAGTAGAACTAGGCTACGGAAGCGTACTTCGATACCGGGCAAAGCGGGCATAATAGCCGCGCAGCGGCGAC
>JBDOMT010000241.1:0-17496 GCA_039831705.1 Pirellulales bacterium
GGCTAAACGCTGTCGCCGCTGCGCGGCTATTATGCCCGCTTTGCCCGGTATCGAAGTACGCTTCCGTAGCCTAGTTCTACTGAAGTGATCGCCTGAAGACGAGGGTTTTTAGATCCCCGTAGGAGACAATAATTACTCAACAAGGCCAACTCAGACACCGCATATTGTTTTGGTCGGTAAGCGGACCTAATGATCCAGGCTAATGGTCGAGATGTATTTCAGGTATCAATTCGGCTCTGATTTTGACCTTGGGAAACTTCTCTTCGCTAGCCAGTATTTCCGCACAACAGACCTGCAAATCCATCAACAACTTCTTTAAGTCCAAACCCAAATAGGATGGCGGATAATCGTCGAGATGTCTGTGGCTGGAATAGAAAAGTTTTCTTGCACCAATCGCATTGCCATTGCCGAAATGATACAGGCAAACGGCGATCTGAATTAATCCCTGATAAAAATGCCGCGCCGGTCCTGTATCATCTTTCCACAAGTCTTCCCAAACTTCGTGGGCTTCGAAATACTCGCGTTCATTGAAGTAGCGAATCCCCTCAAGATATCGCGAATCGTATGTTTCCGTGGTATTCGGCATGCACCTGTTCCATGAGGTAGAAGGTTGACGGAATCCAAACTGACAGGTAAACCGAGGACTGTTGGGATTCAGTTTACTCGAATCGGCTACTAACCCACATATTTCACCCGTTTCTGCTACGGCGCCCCAAGTCCTTCCGTGGCTGCGTTATGTTTCGGCTTGCGATCCTCAACGTGTATAAAACACGCCTGCGGTCGCAAACCTCACATGCCTTGCCACAAAAGGACTTAGCTCAGCTATATTGGTAACAAGGGCCTCGCGACGAAACGGATGAAATATCCGGGCTAAGTTTAGTGAAGAACCAGAGAGAGATGCAGATGACCCAAAAAGACGGTGTGCCGACAGGCCCTGGGACGGATGAGATACAGGTACAAGATGAGCTGGAACGGCCGCAACAAGTTCGAGCCTATCTTTTGGGGCTACAAAAGAAAATCTGCACTTATCTCGAAACCTTTGATGGCGAAGCTCACTTCGGCACCGAGTCCTATCCTGAGGTGAGCGGGGCCCTCGCACAGCCTCGGGTCATGATGGGTGGTGCCCATATCGAACAAGCTGCAGCGAACTTTACCCACTCGGTAGGCGATCAGATGCCGAGCGCAGCGACAGCGGCTCGACCCCAACTCACAGGGCGAGGCTTTCAGGCGGTAAGTTTTTCGTGGATCGTCCACCCTCGAAATCCCTACGCCCCAACTTGCCATGGAAATCTCCGTTTCTTTACCACCACGGGTGGAGACGGCTCCGCGACCTGGTGGTTTGGTGGCGGTTGGGATTTAACTCCTTTTTACCCCGATGAAGAGGCTGCCCAACATTGGCACCAGACTTCGCACGATGCATGCATTGCAAGTGGTGGCGGAGATGCGCTCTATCGACTTCTCAAGCGTCAGTGCGATGAATACTTTTTCTTACCACACCGGCAAGAGCCGCGTGGCATTGGTGGATTGTTACTCGATGACTGGTGCGAAGGGAGCTTTGAGAACAGCTTTGCACTGATCCGAGCGATTGGCGATCGGTTCCTGACCGCATACCAACCTATCTTGGAACGCGGGAGCGATTGCGAATATGGAAAACGCGAACGCGACTGGCAGCTCTACCGACGGGGCCGTTATGTCGAATTCAACCTACTCTACGATCGCGGGACCAAATATGGCTTGCAGAGCGGTCGACGCATCGAGAGCGTTCTTGCTTCGATGCCACCAGCAGTTCGCTTCGAGTATCAGTATACACCAAGTCCAAAAAGCCCTGAAGCAAAGCTCCTTGCCTTCCTCGCGCCTCGAGATTGGATTGTCCGTGAGGGCAAGAACTCAACTACCACCCGCTAAAGCAGGTGAGTTAAAAGTTTCGTGCGCTACGGACTGACGTCCTTCTCGGATGTTGATACAGGGACATGAGGGTGGCACCGACAGTCGTTCGGAGTGGAATTTGCCTGTGCGCAAACTTACTCGAACGATTGTCGGTGCCACCCAAAAATATTTTCCCACTTAATACTGTTTGCTTTACTGCACTGTAAAACCTTAAAGGTTTCGCCTAAAGGCGAGGGTTTAAGACCCATTTCAGGGACAATAATTGACGGACTAGCCCAGCGCGATGATTTGGTTCTTCGAATCTAGCCGCTCGACATGAGAATAATGATACACGCTGACGTCTTCGGTTACGAATGTGGGAACGCGCACGAGTAACTCGATCCAATCCGCCGTGTTAAATGCTACGAATGCCAGATTCATCCCTTCGATTAGATTATACGGTTCGCGAGAAAGGTCTGGAAACAGGACAGGCCCCGTATCTGGTTGGTAGATATTGTCACGTTCGTTAGCGTTCATCGTCTTTATCGGATAGTCGAGGATCGCGATGTAACGGTCTGATTCAATTTGGGTCCGCCCATTGAGGACTCGATTCGCCAATACGGCCTCGACGATCAATTTGGGCGTCTGCAACACGGCACCTTCGGTTTCCTCCTGATCGATCCGTAGACTATCGAATGCTTCGTTCACATTGACGATTTGCCGCTCTGGCTGAGTTCCCAGCGACGGTGGGTAGAGTGGCACTCCCTTGCCAACTTGATCGAAAGTCTTCAGGACCATCCACTGGGTACGTGAGCATATCGGTACGAAATCTGCGCTGGGCGAGGTCCAGATGTCACGTTCGACCCCCACACGTTCCGTTTTGCAATTTGCCCCAAGGAAAAATTCTTGCGCTGTTTCCGTGGCCTTCTCGGTAATCCGACATCGACACTCCAGCGGAATCCGTGCGTTGTTTAACGTGAATGGCGGCTCATGGCTGATCGTCTTGGGCTGCTTTTTTAACGTGTCAATCCGGAAGCTGATAAACGAGCGGTGAAATTTTAGGGTTTTCATAGGATGTTTGGGGATTGGGTTGAAATTCGTCCCGGCATTCCAGGATAGCTGTTCACTGTTCCTGTCTACCTTACGGCACTGGAACAACTTGACGACTGCTGTTACTCCAAAGATAATACCCTCCATGCGTATTTTCGATACGGTTCTATCTGCGCACGGCCGTTATTTCGTCTTCGCGCTGTGTGCAACCCTCTTCGGCACACCAAGTCCGCTTCGCGGTGACGACCCATGGATGCATCAAATTCGTCCTTTTCTGCAGCAGCATTGCACGGATTGCCACAGTAGTGATGAACCCGAAGCAGATTTGGACCTCTCTGTTTATGGTGATCAGAACCCGATTTCTGGAGATCGTGAAACTTGGGAAAGCATTCTCGAAATGCTGCAGCGCGGCCGTATGCCACCAGAAGAAGCTACACAACCGACTGACCGTGAACGTCTCGCCATTACCAAGGCACTCCACGATACCTTGTCGTCGCTCGATGGGATCGGTGCTCAAGATCCCGGCCATGTCACGCTGCGGCGTCTCAATCGTACGGAATACAACAACGTAATCGTCGATTTATTTGGCATCGACACAAATCCCGCACAAAATTTTCCTGCCGACGACACCGGGTACGGCTTCGATAATATTGGTGATGTGCTTTCCCTATCACCTGTCTTGTTCGAAAAATATCTCGCCGCGGCCGAGAAAATCACTGATCTGGTAATCACCGACTCTCACCAAGGGCCACCGAATACGCAAGACTTACTCAATTGCACCCCCAGCGCAAAAGACGGCTGGAAGCCCTGTGCCCGGCGCATCCTTGAACCACTAGCTCGCCGTGCCTTTCGGCGCCCAGTTGGCGAAGATGAGTTGAACGGACTATTACAGATCATCGATCATACTTTGACGAATGGCGAGGGCTTTGAGCGAGGGGTTCAGGTGGCCCTGCAAGCGATCTTGGTTTCGCCCCACTTTCTATACCACGTGGTGCTGAATCCACCCGACCATAATACCGAATCCATCGTGCCGCTGGACAACTTTGAATTGGCTTCGCGTCTTTCATTTTTCCTATGGAGTCGTGGACCGGACGACGCGCTTTTCCGTATGGCCGAATTGGGAAAGCTGCACAATGACACGGTCCTAGCGGAGCAGGTCCGTCGCATGCTTGCCCATGAACATGCCTCTGCGCTGTCGGAAAATTTTGCCACTCAGTGGCTTCAGCTCGCGCATCTCGACACGGTCGTACCCGATCCCGAACTTTTTCCCGCCTTCGACGATGAACGCCGTCGTGACAGCCGAGAAGAGACGGAGCGGTTTTTTGCCACCGTTATGCGTGAAGACCTCAGCATCCTGACACTCCTCAATGCTGACTTCTCCATACTCAACGAGCGACTCGCTCGCCATTACGGAATTGCTGGTGTGAAGGGCGACCAGTTCCGCCGCGTACATTTTGAAAATGGCCTACGCAGAGGCCTTGTTAGTCAGGCGAGCATCCTCACAATCACTTCCAATCCCACTCGTACTTCGCCGGTCAAGCGTGGCAAGTGGATCCTCGAGGAGATCCTCGGCGCCCCACCCCAACCACCTCCCCCCAATGTCGAAGACCTTAGTGAAGAGGTGGAAGAAGTTGCGTCCGCCTCATTGCGGGACCGGTTCGAAAAACATCGAAGTCACGAAACTTGTGCCTCGTGTCATCGCATCATGGACCCACTGGGCTTTTCTTTGGAGAATTTCGATGCAATCGGATCTTGGCGCGAGAAGGACGGTAACTTCCCCATTAATGCAACCGGCACTTTACCCGATGGTACGTTTTTTGACGGCCCCATTGGGCTTAAGACTGCACTGTTGGAGCGAAAACATGACTTCGTACGGTGTCTGGCTGAAAAAATGCTCACCTATGCACTTGGCCGCGGAGTCGAGTATTATGATCTGTCGGCGCTGGAAACTATCGTCAAGGCAGTGGAGCAGGACAACTACCGCATGTCGCGTTTGGTACTCGAGGTTATTCGGTCGGTCCCGTTTCAGATGAAGTGACAACGTAGGAAGGACCAATTGGGCAATCGAAATTTGGTTCCTGGGCAACAAGAAAGATCGTCATGATGTTAAAATCACAAGTGTCACGTCGTGTGTTCCTGCGCGGTATCGGCACATCCGTTGCCCTTCCGCTACTCGAATCACAGCCAATGGTTGCCGCACCCAGTCCTTTACCCCAGCCACCTAAACGAATGGCGTTTATTTACATCCCCAATGGCGTACAAATCCCGGAGTGGACTCCGAAACGCGAAGGTGCGAACTACACCTTGCCGCCGACTCTCGAGCCACTCAAGCCCTTTCAGAACAACTTGCTAGTCCTCAGCGGCCTGACCCACGACAAGGCACGAGGCAACAACGATGGCGGCGGCGATCACGCTCGTTCCTGCGCCACCTTTCTCACCGGAGTCCAACCCGTTAAGTCAGGTGGCGCCGACATTCGCCTTGGCCCCTCCGTGGACCAAATTGCTGCCGGCATAATCGGCCAGAACACTCCTTTGGCATCGTTGGAACTCGGTGCAGATCGAGGGGCCAAGCCCGGTTTGTGTGACTCGGGATATAGCTGCGCCTACTCTCACAATATATCTTGGAGATCTGAGAAAACACCGATGCCCAAAGAGACCGATCCTCGTGTCGTTTTCGAACGACTCTTCGGCCGCAACGATACTCGGGCCGATCGGACAATCCGCATGCAACGCCGGCAGGAACGTTGTAGTGTCCTCGATTTTGTGCGCGATCAGGCCCGCAGGCTGGAAAGCCGGGTGAATGTTAAAGATCGTCAGAAACTGGATGAATACTTCACCGGTATTCGTGAGGTCGAGCGTCAACTCAAAACTGACCAGTCCCGGCCACAACGACGATTGAACCTGGATGCCGCCGCTCCGCCTGCTGGTATCCCCGACACCTACCGCGACCATCTTCGTCTGATGAGCGACATGATGGTTTTAGCATTCCAAGGAGACATAACTCGCGTATCCACCTTCATGTTCAGCAATGCAGGCAGCAACCGCAATTATCGTTTCATTGATGTACCCGAAGGGCACCACGAACTCTCACACCACGGCGGCGACCTCAAGAAGCAGGCCAAACTCGCCAAGATAAATCGCTTTCATATCGAGCAGTTTGGCTATTTACTGGGACGGTTGCAATCCATCCCAGAAGGCGATGGCACGCTGCTCGACCAATGCATGATCGTCTATGGCTGCGGAATGAGTGACGGCAATAAACATAACCACAATGATCTCCCTATCCTTCTCGCCGGTAGTGGTGGAGGTACCATCGATTCAGGACGCCACCTGCGTTACCCGCAAGAGACCCCACTGACGAATCTCTACGTATCAATGCTCGGGCGGGTGGGCGTGCAAGTCGGAAATTTTGGGGACAGCACCGGAATCCTCGACCAACTCAATGCCCGCTTGCCGCACCTACCCTGATCTTCAAATCCAGAGTCTGGTCAAACCTAAATTTTTGGGTCGCAATTGGATCATCTCTGGGAGGGACAAAGTCTCACGTCGATCGTTACCCGAAAATATTAGTTTGACCAAGCACTAGTTTTTCTTCCCATTTACTCTGCACTGGGTTTGCATGTTCTCACCTCTTGTTCAACGTGAGTTTGCTGTCAAAGTTGTGATGCAACTGCGGCAGGCGGGTTACGAGGCTTTGTGGGCCGGGGGTTGCGTGCGTGATCAATTACTTGGCCGAACACCGAAGGACTACGATGTGGCTACCAGCGCGCATCCCAATCAAGTCCGCGCTCTGTTTGGTAGGCGGCGTACGATACCTATTGGAGCCGCTTTTGGTGTTATTTCCGTGTTGGGTGGCCAGCAAAACCATCCGATCGAGGTGGCCACATTTCGTAATGACGGAATCTATTTGGATGGTCGTCATCCCGAGAAAATCATCTTTTCGACCGCAGAAGAAGACGCTCAGCGACGCGATTTCACCATCAACGGCCTGTTTTTTGATCCACTGGATGAACGAGTGATCGACTATGTCCATGGCCAACAAGACCTTGAGCAGCATTTGATTCGTGCCATTGGCGACCCGGCAGCCCGATTTGGTGAAGACAAATTGCGAATGTTACGGGCGGTGCGATTTGCCACAACCTTTAATTTTCACATTGATCCGCCAACCCTTGCGGCTATCCAAACGATGGCCGCAGAAATCACTGTGGTTAGTGCAGAACGCATTGGTGCGGAGCTGCGTCGTGTGCTTGTGCATCCGGCCCGTCGCCAGGGAATGCAATTAATGCACAAGACGAACCTTTTGCAACCGCTATTTCCTGAACTGGAAGAACAAGCGGAAGTCGACGGTACCCGTTGGCAACATACGCTTGCCCACTTGGAATGCTTGGAATCCTCATCGCTGCCAGTCGCACTGGCGGCGCTGTTATTCGAAACGTGCTTGGCCCTTGAAGCAAATAATTCTGACTTTGTTACTACGGTGGGCCGCAGGATGCGGTATACCAATAAAGAAGTTGAACGTGCCAGATGGCTTGTTTCTAGCTTACCTCAAGTTGCCAACATTCCCTCAACCCCATGGCCGCAACTACAGAGACTTCTGGTTCATGCGGGTGCCGCAGATTTGCAAGTGTTGTCGGCTGCCATTTTGGGCGATGAACATTGTGGAGTGCAGGCGTGTCACGAAAAGCTTGCCTGGCCGGCCGAGCAACTCAATCCAGAGCCATTCATCGCAGGCGCGGATCTGATCGAACACGGAATTAGGCCCGGCCCCAACTTTCGACATATCTTGGACCATGTCCGCGATCAACAGTTGCTAGGAAATATCAACAACCGACAGAGTGCCTTGGAACTGGTGGATCAGTGGATGTGTGAGGAGCAGAAAGAGTAATCCCTAGTGCTACGATCTTATCAAGGTGAAAGCAATTGGTTGTAACGCAGGGGTGTGGAGTGCCCGGAGGTGATTTTAATGCCCTTCTCAGCGTCCTCTGCGCCTCTGCGTTAACCCGCATATTTCACCCGTTTCTGCTGCGGCGTCCCAAGTCCTTCCGTGGCTGCGTTATATTTCGGTCCACGATCCTCAACGTGTAAAAAACACACCTGCGGTCGTGAACCTCATATGCCTTGCCACGAAAGGACTTAAAACACCTCGCGACGAAACGGATGAAATATCCGGGTTAAATAATTCGCGCACCACGCGCGCAAATTGAACCTTTGACGTGCAGAAAAGGCATTCGAATCAACTTAGGACTGCGCGCATTCTGACTTGGTCATCAGCGACACACCGATGAGTGTTAGAAATCCTAGTGGGATGGTGACGATCCCGGGCTGACTGAAGGGCACCAGGGCGTCACTCGCGGGCAGGCCGTAGACATTGGCAAAAGTGTCGGCACTCAACAGAATCCAGGCCAACGAACTGGTCATGCCAACAATCACCGCAGCGATAATTCCCTGTTTGGTCGTACCTTTCCAAAACAGCAGCATCACCAGTGCAGGAAGATTGGCCGAGGCGGCAACGCTGAATGCCCAGCCGACCAAATAGCCAACATTGAGCTCTTTGAACAAAATACCCAATACGATGGCAATCACACCCACAATGACCGAGGCCATTTTGGCAATTCGAACTTGCTCATGATCGGTCAGTTTTTCTTTGGTAAAGCTGGATACCAAGTCGTGAGCAACTGCCCCTGCGGATGCGAGGATCAGGCCGCTGACGGTACCCAAAACGGTGGTAAAAGCGATGGCTGAGATGATCGCAAAAAGCAATTCGCTCATACTACGAGCCAACAGTGGGGCAGCCATATTGCTGTCGGTAATATCCATGGCGCCACTGGTCATCGCACCCAATCCCATGTAGAGCGTAAGAACGTAGAAGAAACCGATACAGCCAATACCGACGATCGTACTTTTTCGTGCCGCAGCTTGATCTTTGACGGTGTAGTAACGTATTAATATGTGTGGTAGCGAGGCCGTACCGCAAAACAGAGCTAACATCAAGGAGAGAAAATTCAGCTTGTCTTTGAAACTGTCACTGCGAATCCCTTTGAACTTTGGGTGTTCGCCGGGCCGCAGCACCTGGCTGCCGGGAGTCGGCTGGGGGGTGTAGGTGGTCGTGACGCTACCATCTTCGGCAGTCGTCTTTTTAGATGAAGACAGAAGAATTTCGCTGTCTTGTAGAATGTTGAAGAATTCCAGTGGTCCTACTGGCCCCGTTTTCGTGATTCCCCCCGGAAGTTTGCTGATGTGACCGACGGGTCGGAGTGACGATTCATGTTCCCCGGTGCCTTTCGGCAAACCGTTGATGAGCGTTTTGCCATCCTTGGTTTTCGTTACCGTTTGCGGTTCCAGAGGCCCATCGTAGACTTCGAACCCACGCTGCAGGATCATCACCGTGAGAATAATACTAAAGAAGACCAACAGGGAGCCTTTGAGAAATTGAACCCAAGTCGTCGACACCATGCCTGCAGTGACGACGATGAGAATGACCACTGCACCGACAATCACAACACCCGCCCAGTGGGGCAAGCCAAGCAATGGTCGCACCAACACACCGGCACCTACCATTTGTGGTATCAGATAAAAAATACTAACTGCCAATGTACTGATGCCTGCCGCGACCTTGATTCCTCGTGAATCAAAGCGCGAGTTGAGCGCGTCGGCAAAGGTAAATTTACCCAGGCGTTTCATCGGCTCGGCGACTACAAATAGGGCGACAATCCACCCGGCTAAAAATCCTACCGAATAGAGAAAGCCGTCGTATCCATAGAAGGCGATCATTCCACAAATACCTAGAAAGGATGCCGCCGAGAGGTAATCACCCGCAAAAGCAATGCCGTTGACAAACCATGGGATTTGGCCGTGTGCGGCAAAGTAGCCCGCAGATGATTTTGCTTTGCTGCCAAGGTAAAAACTGATCCCCAGCGTAAGCCCTACGAACAATAAAAAGATTCCGATGGCTAAATAGGAGGGAGAATAGATCACTGCTCTTCCTCCGTTGACGTGCAAAGAAATCCATACAGGAGGGCAAAGAGAAATGCGATCACGATCAAGCCAAAGCCATAAAGAATTGCAAGGTTGATTCCAAAAATGGGAGTGGACTCCATGGTGATGGGAGAAAAAGCATTCAGCAGTACGAACCCACCGTAGAGGAGCGAGTAGAGCACAAACAGAATCAGTCCAATGCGCGAATTACGTGAGTTCATAAATTCTCCGGGAGAGAAGACATTTCGCTTCTAGCACTTGTGTCCAGTCAAGCCTTGCTTTTTGGATTGCCGCTGTAATTCATAAGCAAAGGCAGGACTAAGGCATATTCAAACGCCAATCCAAAAAGATAAGTATGACAAAGCACTAGGATAACCGAAGAAAACGCTTTGCCTAGCCCGGATATTTCATCCGTTTCGTCGCGAGGCCCCGTAGCCAACCGAGGAAATGGTTAAGTCCTTTCGTGGCAAGGCATGTGAGGTTTGCGACCGCAGGCGTGTTTTTTACACGTTGAGGCGACCACTGCTGCGCCGCGGTGCCCGAGGCCGAAACATAACGCAGCCACGGAATGACTTGGAACGCCGTAGCAGAAATAGGTGAAATATGCGGGCTGACTGTAAACTCTTGATCCCCACGCGTCTCTGAATTTCAAATTTTCATTAATGGTCCGTTAGGGCAAACAATCCGAATAGACGATCGGAACAAGCGTTACTGCAAGCGCAGCCACATCCACAGTCGTCGCAAGATGTACACGGCTGAAGTTGGTCATCCTCGAACATGTCGGTAGAGACCAGGCCAGCGAGTGAGAAGTCGCCGTTTTCGGGTGCAATTTCTTGAGCGTTGCCTGGATCGGCAACCATTAGAAAGATAAAGAATGATGAAATACCCAATTTTTGCATAGCGATCACTTGCCTGTCCTCCATGACATTAAAGTTCTCCCTGCCCACGAGCCTGCAATCGTTAGTCGGATACTCTCCGAAACGCTGCAAATTGGGAGTCCTGCCCAGTAGCAGTCCTCGTATAGATTGGCCAGTGCAAATGATTAAATTGCACTGACCGATAGCAATTTGCCAATTCGTTACAATCGGTCTTTCAGTAAAATATTACCCAAAGCATTGCATGGCGTCTTGGTTATGCACAGAATCATGGGTGTCTACGGTTGAAACACCAACATCCTTACGCCCCATGGGAGCCGATCGAATGTCGAATGAGATCAAGCGACGTCAATTTCTTGGCCAGACAGTTTTTGGAGCGGCCGGATTAGCTGCTGCCACATCAGCAGGGACAACTGGTGTTAAGGCTGCTGAAGAACCCGCAACTGGAGCCACGAGCAAAGAAACATCTTCGGAACGTGTTGTGGTCGGAGTGATGGGGCTTAGACGCGGCACAGCGTTGGCGACCCAATTTGCCCAACAAGCAGGTGTTGAAATTCGCTATGTGTGCGATGTCGACACCCAACAGGCCACTGAGGGAGCCACCGCAGTTGAAAAAGTGGGAGTCGCAAGGCCTCAAGAAATTGGTGATTTCAGACGTATTCTCGATGATCCCGAAGTCGATGCCCTGGTGTGCGCGGCTCCCAACCATTGGCATGCCCCTGCGACCATCTTGGCCTGCTCCGCAGGCAAGCATGTCTACGTTGAAAAACCGTGCAGTCATAATCCTCGTGAAGGCGAGCTGATGGTGGAGGCAGCACAAAAATACTCTCGTGCCGTGCAAATGGGCTCGCAGCGACGTAGTAGCCCATCCATCATCAAAGCGATTGGCATGTTACAGGAAGGTAAAATTGGGCGGGTTTATTCAGCTCGAGCCTACTATGCCAGCGCACGAGGTTCGATTGGTATCGGGAAAAAGGCAGAAATCCCCCATCCGTTGGACTACGAGCTTTGGCAAGGCCCCGCTCCACGTACAGCCTACTTTGATAATCGAGTGCATTACCAATGGCATTGGTTCTGGCATTGGGGCAACGGCGAATTAGGAAATAACGGCGTTCATACGCTCGACCTATGCCGTTGGGGACTCGGTGTGAACTTCCCCATCCGCGTATCATCCAGTGGTGGCCGTTATCGATTTGACGATGATCAGCAGACACCCGATACGCAGGCGGTTGGGTTTGAGTTTGTCGACAAAAAGCTTATCACCTGGCAAGGGCAGAGCTGCAATCGACATCTCGAAGATAAATTCGTCCTGTTCTATGGCGAACAGGGTTCGTTGGCACTGGCAGATAATGGAAAATACACATTTTACGATGCCAATAATCGGGAGATTGACAGTGCTGGAAGTACTCGAGGAGACACCGAACATATCGCCAACTTTTTAGCGGCCATTCGCAATAATCAACCTATGCAGTTGAATGCGCAGATCGAGAAGGGCCACAAAAGTACATTGCTTTGCCATTTGGGCAATATTGCCCATCGTACCGGACGCACACTCAACTGTGATGCGACCAATGGACATATCCTCGATGATCAAGGTGCGATGGCATACTGGCAACGTGAGTACGAGCCCGGCTGGGAACCGAAAGTTTAGTGGGTGATACCGGATATCCGGATTGCACCATTTCGCAAAAGCAATTCTGACGTCTCTGCCGGTTGTCAGGATAGCATCAATTACCAGTTGCTAGGATCCACCTTTTTCTGGTCCGATCGACTTTCGATTCACGAAAACAACACCGAATTGTACCTTTCGCGAAGCAAAAGGCGGTCATGAGAATAATCAACCTGTGCTAAGCAACCAAACACAACTCTAAAAGGCCAATTTATTTGCCACATCAACTTGATGTCGCTAGACCGCAACCTATGGTTAGTGAGGAAACCCTACTAATCTTCAAAAACCATGGGGAAGACATGGCCACGGCAACGAAATCTAATACGGTGATAGAGGATACAGGCATCTTGCTCGATGCGGGTACCAATGAGGCTGAAATTCTCGTCTTTGTTGTAGGCAATTCACGTTATGGCGTGAACGTTGCTAAAGTCCGAGAAGTCTTGACCATCGAGGGCGTCACCAAAGTCTCCCAATCGCATCCTGCGGTTGAAGGAGTCGTGCAGATTCGAGATCAGGTCGCGCCGCTGGTCTGCTTGCACCGCTTCCTGGAAGGAGAAGATGCGCCTCCAGAAGCCGATGAGACCATGATCTTGCTCGACTTCAACAATCAGATGGTGGCCTTCCGGGTCAAAAGTGTCGATCGCATATTTCGTGTTAGTTGGGAACGAACGCGACCCGTACCATCTTTGGTAGGGTCAAATGTGCCAGTTACTGGCATCATCGAACTTGCAAATACGTTGGTGCAAATCTTGGACTTCGAAACGATCACTGCAGTGATCACCGATGCAATCAACGATAGCTGCAACCCTGACAACCAAATTTCCGTTGAATCGAACTTCGCCAATAAGCCAATCGTCTTTGTGGATGATTCGATGACCATCAGTCGCATGGTTCTTGATTCGTTACGCAGTTACGGTTTCACCAACTTGAAAAATTTCAATGATGGATTAGAAGCCTGGACCTACCTGTCACAAGTTGCCGGTGCGACTACAAGCGACCAAATTCGCGATCAGGTGGCTGCGATTATTACCGATATCGAAATGCCGCGCATGGACGGATTCAGCCTGACTAAGAAAATTCGCGAAAATAGCGTGCTCCAAGATCTTCCCGTCATCCTTTTCTCTTCTATCGTATCTTCGGACAACGAAAAGAAAGGGCGACAGGTCGGTGCTTCCGCCCAGTTGACCAAGCCTAAGTATGATGAGCTCACAAAACATCTGGTCGATCTACTCTCGGCTTCAGCCACCTAAGTTCCATAATGTCTATTTACCCACATGGAAATTGAACAATGATCCCTAAGAAGACAACCCTGTTACTTGTGGATGATGATAAGGCGATCACCCTGCTTTTGAAGAGAGTGCTCACCCGTACCTTCGACGACGAAATAGAGGTGGTCGCATTCAACGATCCACAAATGGCTTGGGATCGGATTGAAAAAGGTGGCGTCGATATTTTGGTCACCGATTTGGACATGCCAATAATCTCGGGCCTGAAAATGTTGGAATGTGCCCGGAATCGAAATGCCAGTACACAAGCGATGATGCTCACCGGCCACTCAACGCAAGACGCACTTCTTGAGGCAATCGAACATGGAGCAATCGACTATCTTGTCAAACCAATCGACCAGGAGGAATTAACTGAACTGGTCCGCCAGGCAATCGATCGATCCAAACGATGGAAATTGGCGATTCTCTCCACTTGGAAGAATCGCAGCCAGGAAGTTGGTGCCAAAGGCTGAATCAAACTTGCACATGTCCATGTCAAATTCCAGATAGACTATAGGACCGTTTACACACGTGTTTTAATACCATTAATATAAGCAAAGGGGCAGATTATGATGGCTGAGTCAATCAAGGAATTGGGACCACTTTACTCCAGTATGGGCAGCGACCCTGATTTTGGCGAACTGGTGGAAATGTTTGTCGAAGAGATCCCTGACAGGATCGAAACAATCTCAACCGCGTTGAATACGAAAGATCGCGAATTACTCCAACGGACAGCGCACCAGATCAAAGGAGCCATGGGCAGCTACGGTTTTGACGCGGCAACTCCCTATGCGGCACGTCTAGAAGGGGCTGTGCGCGATGGCCTCGTCGGCGAGGAACTCGAGACAGTCGTTGCCGAATTGATTGATCTATGCAATCTGGTTCGCTCCGGTTCACCTCAGTAAGACGACATACGGGGGAGTCATTCCATTTATTGAAAAGTAATTTCATGGCAAGCGCAATTCTGGATCAAGTCGATGTGGACGACAATGGCCAACCCGTTATCGATGTGCAAGTTCCCATGGAACTCTACCAACAAATAAATTTTCTTGCTGACATCGATGCTTCCTCCTAAGCGGTCCAATCGCACCTGAAACCGGTTGAGGATGAGGGAATCGATGAAAATTCTGCCACCACCAATGGCGAATTGATCAGCGTGGCCGATGCGGTCGCCAGCGGATGCACCGAGTCTAAAGAAGTCTGCCTTACCACAAAGCAGATACTCGACGAATCGGTCAATTCGCTCCAAAGTGTCTTGGAAACACTGTCGCATCTGGTGAGCAGTACGACTTCTGTCCAAGATGCAGTCGAGACGATTGAGGGTTTTGCCAAGCAAACCGCCTTGCTCGCTATCAATGCGAGTATTGAAGCGGCTCGTGCGTGAGAAATGGGAAGCGGTTTTGCGGTTGTTGCTGATGAAGTGTCAAAATTAGCAGAGAAGATTGGTGGCGAGTCGCGATCCATAGGTACGGTAATCGAGATAATTGCAATTCCGTGCGGGTGCACATATTGTGGTCCTGGCGGACGGCATGGCATCGGCAACCCTACTGCCACGTGGCATGTTTACCGATTATGCCTTTCTCGTAATTCAACAGACCATTCGCGAACTCGATGGGATGGTTGGATACGAGGCGGTTGGCCGTGCAGAACCTTTTGTCGATTTGCTGGCTGATAGTGGCGCGGTGGCACTACTCATTGGTGAAGAGGACAATCTCACCCTGTGCAAGAAAAAGGCAATGTCTAAAGTGGCCCTGATTGCCAACATCAACAACATGAAAATGCGACGCTGGTCGAGTGCTCGCGTAGAATTGCAGTCCAAATTGGCTATCAGCGAAGCCAAGGATGGATATGGATTCATTCTAGCGAATCAAGACCCGGAAATTCCATTCGATGTGCCGATAGAAAATATCGACGCACTCATCCGCAGCATCGAAAAATATGGCCGCTACGATCTAGCTGCAAGTGTCACGGCTGCGTGATGAATGAGTCAGCGACCACCTGCAGAGCAGATGGCTAGAAGAAACCCTCTAAAAGAGGCCAAACAGAAACACAGTGGTGTTTGCAGAGACACAGGGAGGTTTGGGGGGGATGCCCCCCAATGAACTACCCATTGAATATCCATTGCTCTTCCGCCTCGAACTAAATGATCCTGCCAATTGGCTAAGTAAAATTTGTGAACATCGATTAAGTGGCTACTCACCCTGGGGTGCATTGGGGGGTATCCCCCCAAACCCCCCAAGTATTCCGCGAAGCATCATCGATCATAAACAGATGGCCACCCCCTTTGAGCTATGATACCCCATTCACTACGAAACGACAGAGCCTGATGGGTACTCACCAGAAAAGCTGGTGGTTGCGGACGGAACGTAAGTGAATGAATGGGCGTAAGTGCATTCTCAAACCTCTAGCCTCTAGCAACTATCTCAAACCGGCTAGCTGTTTATTAGGAATTACACGCCATAATCTGCGGACTTGTTTGGTGATAGTTCCCACAGCATGGTCGAGAGAAAATTGCTGGTCTACATTGCCTTCGGTCATGGCGATTTTGTTCATACCGTACACGTCCGACGTCTCCTGATCCTGCCCCAGCACATAACCGCCACATTTGCGGATATCGCGGCATCCATCGGATCCGTCCCGTCCCATACCGGTCATGATAACTCCCAGACAACGATTGCCAAATATCTGGGCGGCGGACTTCATCATGACGTCAACCGACGGCTTATGTCCACTGACGGGCTCTTCGTCCAAGATAATTACCTGAGCCGAATTCCCACGCCGTTGTAATTCTAAATGCACGCCACCAGGGGCTAGCAACACATGGTTGGGTTGCAATCGATCACCCGTTTGTGCCTCCTTGACGGAGAGCTCGGAGAGCGAATCTAAGCGACTGGCGAACGACCCGGTGAAATGCCCGGGCATATGCTGCACAATGACGATGGGAGGCATCGGTGGCTGCAAGGTGGCAAACATTGCGGCCAACGCAGGTGGGCCCCCAGTCGAAATTCCTATCGCTATGCACTTATCTTGAAAGGCAAGTGGAGGTGCAGCGGTCGGGGCTGGAGATTTCTTTACTGCACGACTGGCACGCTTTTGTCTACGTTTGGCCCGTATTTCCAATATTCGATGAATATCGATGCCGCTAGATGCGCGTATTTTTCGTAGGAGTTCTTCTTGGAACTCTCCCTGTGCAGCGGCCAAATTCTCAGGCTTAGCTATGTAGTCCATGGCACCACGATCGAGTGCATCCAGGGTAATATCGGCGGCACGCGTTGCCATAGCGCTAACCATGATAACCGGTATTGGGTCACGCTTGAGAATAGCATCGAGCGTCTGCAATCCATCCATCCTGGGCATCATGATATCCAGGGTTACCAGATCAGGAGAAAGCTCCTCTATTTGAGAGAGCGCGTTCTGACCGTCATAGGCTGTGCCGGCAACTTCCATACGATCGGCATTTTCAATCGTTTGACACATCAATTCGCGCATAACCGCTGAATCATCGACCACCAAGATGCGTGTATTACCCGTTTCCATCCCTTCGACTCCTGTAAAATTTAGGTCCGCTCTTCAATTAGAACCGTTAGAAAAACATAGTTTTACCTAAGAGAATGTCAAGAATGGTACTATTTATTCCCTCTCAAACGACATTTCTCGCCCTATTTTTTAGCCTCCTCACCAGAATCTGTGGGTAAATTCTGGTTCAGGCAGGCGTCCAAGGTTGTGATATAAGGCAATTTCAATGGCTCCATACGTACGAAAACCATACGATTTTCTCGTGGTCAGTTTTACTTTG
>JBDOMT010000495.1:0-3883 GCA_039831705.1 Pirellulales bacterium
TCTGGATATCGACGGCTCTTAGGTGATGGCTTAGTGGATACGGGGGATTCTGCTTCACTCATGAGGATTCCTTTCAAGGGTATTATTCTACACCCGCTCGGCATCCGTCAATCTTGGGCCGCCGCAAACGCCGATAACTTGTCGTAAGGATAATCTGCATCTATACTGTACTGCAAAGTCGTTGAGCATCAGGGTTTTGCAGAATTAATAGGGGAGAAGCCAGCCGATGTCCATCGAACTGGAACAAGAACTGAATCCGACGATCCGGCGAAATCCCGAACGGACCCGCCGCCTTTTGTTGGAGGCAGCGGTCAAGTTGTTCGCCCAGAAGGGGCGGGACGGTACCAGTGTGGATGAAATCTGCCAGGCGTCGGGCGTCAACTGCCGTATGATCTACCATTACTATGGCAACAAGGATGGTCTCTACATGGCCATGCTAGCCCACGTTTACGGTCGTATTCGTGAAATCGTGGTAAAGCCAGAGAAGAAATCCCAGACGCTGACGGAATTTATTGAAACTTTAACAGAACGGTATTTTCGGTTTCTGCAGGCGAACCCGGAATTTGTCGCCGTGCTGCGATGGGAAAATGCCACCGGGGCCGAAGGGATTCGGGCTCTCGATCTAAACGATTTCCGCAGTGTCTATTTCGAAGAGGCTGCAAAAGCGTTGGGTGAACAGGAGGTTCTGAAATCCTCTAGGAATCACTCCTCTAACGACTATTCCACTACGGACAGTTCGTCTACAGACAAGGGCATGCTCATCATCCTGACCTGCTGTTCTTTATGCGGATATTACTTTTCCAATCAAGCTTCGATGAGCAATGCTTTTGGCTTCGATATCGCGAACCCGGAGTTCGCGGAGAAATGGCTGACACATATCAAGCAGGTTGCGGTGGCCAGTTTTCAGTAAATTGCCTGGAAAGCGACAGTATGTAGCTCCACGACAGTATTTAGTTCCAAGTACGGGGCGTTGAATATCGTTAAACATTCTCGACAAATTGCTTGACACCCATGTAAACGGACGTTTACAATGCGTACTGAAGCATTGCTTTCAGAGTAATTCTTCATATCCCGCATGTTACGCATGTATGGAAACGCGGATTGCAGGCTTTTCAATTCACAAGGAACAAGTCACATGGCTCGCTCGCCTAACCATCGTGGTTTTACTCTCGTCGAGTTGTTAGTCGTCATCGCTATCATTGGCATTCTGGTAGCCTTGTTGCTGCCTGCCATTCAGGCAGCACGCGAAGCGGCACGGCGCTCGCAATGCACCAATAACATGAGGCAGTTGGGGCTCGGATTGCAGAACTATCATTCGGCACAGCAAGAATTTCCCATGGGAGTGGTAGTCGAGGACTTAGACGTTTTTGCCAATACGTTTGTCCTTTTGCTGCCCTATCTGGAGCAGACCAATCTGTCAAACCTGTACAACTTCGACAAGGAGTGGAACGACCAAGCGTCGGAAGTCAAGTCAACACCGATTCCCGTTCTGGATTGTCCCTCTTCACCGGGTGAAAACCCCATAACGGATCCGGTCTTGAGTTTCCTAGGTGATGTCACCTACGGTACCACCGATTACGCTATGTCGCATGGATCAAGTGACGCCATCTGCCTTACGCCTGCTATTGCGGGCGGAGGATCTGGCCTCATGCCCACTGAGTTGCGCGGGATGTTTGGTTTCAACTGGAAAGTTTCGGTCAAGCATATCACCGACGGCACCAGCAATACCTTCGCCATGGGCGAAGCGGCCAGTTCGCCAAATTGGCCCGTGTGCCAAAGAGCAAGTTGCACCACGCTGGTAAATAATGCAATTGGTGAAATCCCTACCGCGTGGGCCAGTTGGATTATTCCTCATCCAAACATCACCGGGATTCCCGGCCTGATTGTTACCAGTATTTTTGGCTGCACGGTCGATCCCATCAACAAGTACCCGGTGACAGAAACTTATCTCGAACTCTCGCAATTGTTCCACCCCCGTTGCCCGGCCAGCTACAGCACCTCCCCTAAAGGGAAGTCAGCTATGAGCAATTTCCGCAGTGACCACCCCAGTGGCTGCAATTTTCTTTACGGCGATGGTTCGGTTCACTATCTGAGCGAGGGTATCGATCTGGTTACTTTCCGAGCTTTGTCAACGGTCCAGGGGGAGGAAGTAGTTGAGACTCCTTAGCGAGTGTGGGTATTTGCATGATTGAACTTGCTTCCCTTCCGTGCAGGAGCCAATGAGTGTTTAGGTATCAATGTAAGGCTGATGCGCACGAATAGGAAATTCTACAAAATAACCATGTCAAAACTGCTCCTTGGATTTCTGCTGATTCTGGCAACCGTCGGTTGCGAAAAAACCCATGTGACAGCCGAGCCAACACTCGAGACGACGCCCTGGCTATTCCCCGGGCCGCAAATTGAACAATTGTCTGCATCCGATTTCAAGGCGCGCGCGGTGGCTGCGAGGGGCCTGGGAATCATGGGAGCCAAGGCGGAAGTCGCAATTCCAGAATTGGAAAAACTCGTCAAGGAAGATAAGCATCCCAAGGTTCGAGAGGTTGCTGCCGAAGCGCTGAAAAAAATCCGCGAAGCGACGGGCGGCTCTTAATCGGCGACCCCAAATTGAAAACCAAAAAATGCGAAAAAATGGTTAGAAATTTCCGCAAAAAGCTTGAAGTTCTTGCATGAGCAGCTATCTTGGAGAGTAGGGGGTAAGTATCTATTTACAACTAGGTCATTTGCCAAGGTTCGTTTTTTTATCATCTTTTCTGAAGGGTTTGCTAATGAGTACTTTCAAAGCGTTCCTTGCCATCGGCGTTATAGCGGTGGCTTCTCTTGTGGTGGGCTATGCAACGCCCGTTTCCGCTGACCCGACTGGGACACTCTTCGGTTGGACAGCTGACAACTTCCAAGGCGACGATCCCGGTTCACTCGTTCCCTTCGGAGTCCCAACCAGTACTCCCTCTGGAGTAACTGTTGATTCGAGCGTTTCTATAAGTCCAGCCATACCCAGCTTGACTGTTGGTGGCTTGGATTATGTCGAATTCTCAATGACCACCGATGATGGTGGCTTCCTCGCTGATTCCCTGGCCGACAATAGTGCCTGGTTTATCACGGGATTGAGTTGGGGACCTGGTTCGCCTCCCGGTGTCGGTGCGGGCTGGATCTTCCTTTCCTTTGATTCCGATGGTACTTATCTGCCACTGGACGGAACCGCATTTGGGATTCCCATTGTTCCCAATCCTGGTACCTTCGCTGGGGTTACAGGTGCACCTGCTATTCCTCTTGACTTCAGCGGCAATGACGTTTCGCTCATTCCGTTTGATGTCGTTGCTTTGACGAGTGGGGCGGCAACATCCTTAGGTACTCTTTTAATAGCCCTCGGTATGGATACGGCGACCGCCTTGTCGGTCACCAGCATGCATGTTGGATTTGAGGTAGCACACATCCCTGAGCCGGCCACAGTGGCGTTGCTTGGGGTTGGCCTCTGCTCCACCTTGTTGTTGCGTCGCAGAAAGTAATAAATCCGATTCCAGATCGGTTGAACTTAGCCGCTGGTCCACATTGTGGGCCAGCGGGTTTTTTTGCTCGAACTTGGTTCGACTTTTGCATTTTTCCATGCTGGCAAATTAGAGGTTGCAACGATTTCTGAAAGTGCAAAACCTGAACTAACCCGGATATTCTCCACAGTGCATCATTGCAGCTACATTTTCGGATCAGCCGCAGGGCGTTAGCCCCCGGTTCTGACCTCAGAACACGCCACAAAACCGGGGGCTAACCTGACTTCCCCACCCTTTTAGCAAAACAGCTTTTTCTGGAATATTTTGTGGTCAGGATCGACGTAAGTTGTTATCCATCGGTGGCGTGTGAACACATACAGTGTAGCTGGATTCCCAAACAC
>JBDOMT010000094.1:0-17456 GCA_039831705.1 Pirellulales bacterium
GCCTGCTGTCGGTATGCACCAGGAATCGTTCGAGCGAAATTCTTCATGATCGCCCAACTGGCGTAGGTGCTGAACTTATTGCCACGAGCAAAGTCAAACTTCTCTGCAGCTCGCAAGAGTGAAACATTGCCATCGCTTACCAGTTCAAAAAAGTTCTGGTCTGCCGTCACATGTCGCTTGGCTATAGATACGACCAAACGTAGATTGGCCCTGGAAATTTGGTTCTTAAGCTCCACAATACGCTCATAGAGCAACTCTATTTCGTCCATCAGTGACGCTTTGGGCAGCGACATATCGAGTTGATTGCGAAGTTTGGAAGCCTTATGCTTCAGATAGTTGTACATGCGAAATAGGTGCTGCTCTTGCTCCCGGCTCAAGAGGGGAATTTCATACAAACTGGCCAGATACGGAGGCAATCCACTCGGCCGTCGCGCCTTACGTGTCGGTGTCTTGTTCGCGGGCATCAAACCCAGACAAGCCTTATCGGCTCCTTTGCGAGAAAACCTTGGGTTGTCTATGTAATCCAGTTGAAAGTTCATAATTCGCTCAGCACGACATTCGTTAATGACTCGATAAATCGTCGTTTTTGTGCGTCTATAGTCACTACACAACTGGTCCACCGAAGTATCACACCGATAGGCCCGATATAGGTTCGTCTTTTGCTCCTCAGTCAAAGGTCCTGCACCTATGGGAAATATGGCTTCTTCCGGGTGCGACTGGTCATAGTGCCGCAAAGCAGCCCGAATCGTCTCCACACTTCGCCCGGTACGGCCAGCCAATTTGCGTGCAATTTCCGCCTGTCCACCCCCGGAACCCGCCAATTGCTTAGCATGTTCCACATACTCCTCTCGTTGGCTATCGGTAAGCTGGCTGAATCGGCCCCCTCGCTGTACGCGTTGTTCGTTGTCCTTGACGAACTGATCCACGCTGCTGCGGAGGAAACCAACCCGTTTTCGGCCATCGAATACAAGCCGACGACTCACTAGCCCCAATGCGCGCCAACGCGAGATAGTTTTCGTTGAAACGTTAAATTGATGTGCCAGCTCACCCACGGTGAATACTTGTTCACCCATCGAGTCGGCCCGCAAATCGGCTAAATCAGACAAATCTTCGACAAAAAGTCGCAAATCGTGGATCAGATCAGCGCCTTTCAGACGCTCGCGTGTAAGCCGCCTCCAATCACTCCCACCCAAATTCGTGAAGTCTGTAGTCCCGGTAATTTGAGCCAGTATCTCAGAGGCGCGATATTTGTCCTGCCGTTGTGTGCTAGCAATCAGTCGCTCAGCGGCATCTATCTCTGCCAGCATAGATCCACGTGATCCGTCCTTATGCTGGCGATCGCGAAGCCTCTGAATCAACCGAATCCTATAATCATAATGCATTTGGCTTCCTCCCTCTTTCTACCATTCTTGCCTCTCCGCTAGCAGTCGCTACAACTGCTCAGATCTACAAGGTTGTACGCAGATTAGTCGTATTAGGTCGATAGAAAGTTCGCACATTATTGCCCATTCAACGAGTTGCCCATTTTAACGGGCGGCAGATCGCAATATAAACCGTAACCTGTTTATAACATATGACTTACATGTTTTATATCGCAAAAGGTCCGGTAAAAACCACCGACCACTTGCATGCCAAAGGAAACAATACGGTTTGCTGTCAAATGAGGTTTGCCCATTTTCCGCTGAATTGTCCAACCTCGACAAGTCGATGACGCGAGTAGAAGTTTATTTTCGCGACTGGGGAAATAGGTAAGGTTTAACAAATATGACTCCATTTAGTCCTGACAGGTTCGGTATTTTCACTTGGTGGCTACCCTGCTCCATGCTAGCGCTAAGCTGCATGGTGGCGTATGCTGCCCCTGCTTCTGACACTTTCTATTTGCTGGAACCCAATTTGAAGGCCGGCCTCCAATCGATCATTGAAATTGAATTGAAGGTCGGCGGCGATCTTCTCGTTCGGGAAAATACCCCTTTGGAACTAGGTGCTGACAGCTCTGTTCAAAAAATTCCAGCAGTTGAGAAACTGCCCATGAGCGTGGTCGCCAATCTTCGATACGAGGAGCAGATGCTCGCCTGGTCGGCCAAGGACGTTTCTCGTTCGCTCCGCTATTACGAGACGGCCCAGGCTACATTTAAAGTTGGTGAAGAGAACCTGAAGCGAACGATGCCCGATTCCCAGCGTCTAGTCCTCACAGAAATCCGTGACTCGCTAGTCACCATGAACGGACTTAACACACCCTTGACTCGCAATCAAGTTGATCTGCTTCACGTGGTGGGAGACACACTCGTACTCGATCGTTTGCTACCAGGACAGAGGTTGGCGGAAGGAGAAAACTGGAATCATGATGCTGAAACTATCGGTGCATTGCTCGGCATGGACCGTGTGGCTGACTGTGAAGTGAGCAGTGTCATCGCTGGGGAGGCCCAAGGGCAAGTTCGAATCCTTCTGGCAGGCTCTGTCCACGGCAGCATCGATGGTGCTGCCACAGAATTGGACCTGCGCGGCGAGTACTTGTTCGACCAAGCCCAAAAAAGAATTTCTCGCTTCAATCTGGCAATCAAGGAGCACCGTAAAACGGGCCCGGTCACACCCGGCTTAGACATTGTCGCCAATTTGACGCTAAAAGTCACTCCAACACAAACTCTTTCCCATCTAAGCAATAAGCCCATTGGCCTGACAAAGAACCTTGCAGTTCCGATCAATCACGAGCTGCTTTACTACTCCCCACAGAATGGAATTCGCTTTCGTCACGATGATCATTGGTACATCACAGCAGAAAGCAGAAAGCAATTGGCCTTACGTCGGTTACAGGGCAGCACTCTCGTAGCTCATTGCAATATCACAACTTTGCCCGCCCGGTCGACTGGTCGTCAGACCACTTTGGAGCAGTTCGAACGGGAAATTCGTCAAGCGCTTGGCGACCGCCTCGATGAGGTGTCTGCCGCAAAAGAATGGAGAACGACCACTGGGCACCACTGTCTGGGCATTTTTGTCAACGGCAAAACCAAAAAAGTACCCCTGCAGTGGCGATTCTACCTGATCGCTACAGACGACATGCCCCGGGTCTCCCTGACGGTGACCATCGAACAAGCACAGCTTGATGAATTTGCCGATGCCGACCGACGCCTGGTGGATTCGCTACAACTGACAGGCAAGCAAGTAACAGAAACCGCTTCCAAGGCAATAAAACGGAAGTGAGAAATACCCTCAGACTCGAGTGGCACGCACATAATCGATGCTTTGCCGGAACAGTGCAGGGTTTGTTCTGGCCTACGGGGCTCGTTCCAGCCTACAAAACACGAAAATCCTATCGCCCGCGACCTCAACACCCCATCCGCTATGGAATCAAGCCCAGCCAAACAAATCTTGGAGATTATTCGCGCCTTCGATGTACCACAAAACTGGACTCTACCGCGAATATAATCCAAGTTTATGTTGTCGCAATAATCATGTCGCAAAAGGTTCGATTCCCTCCGTCGAAGGAATTACGACCACGCCTTTTTCAGTTACCACAAAACCTCGCTGACGGTCCTTTTCCAGGTCGACGCCGATTTTCTCACCATCGGGAATATGTACATATTTGTCGATGATTGCGCGCCGGACGATGGCGCCTTTGCCGATACGTACGCCACGAAACAGAATCGATCCCGTTACTTCTGCATGTTCCTCAATACGCGATTTGGGACCTAAAATACTGCCGGTGACCCGACCGCCAGAAATAATTGCCCCCGCAGCCACGATGCTATCATGGGCTTCACCGCGTCTTCCCGATTCTTCGTTGAAGATAAATTTCGGTGGTGGCAAATTCAACTGGTGTGTACGCACAGGCCAATGATCGTCATACAGGTTGAGCTGCGGATCCACACCGGTAAGCTCAATATTAGCCTCATAGTAGGCATCCAATGTGCCCACATCACGCCAGTAGGCATCCTGCTTACTATTTCCATCACAAAATGGAAATGCCATCACTCGATGTGTGTCGATAATCGATGGAATAATATTATGGCCGAAATCGTGTGCGCTCTGCTTCAGAGTCGCATCACTGCAAAGTTGATTAAATAAGAATGGTGCGCTGAATATATAAATGCCCATCGACGCCAGTGCGTGTTGATCGTCTCCAGGGATCGTCTTCGGCTGGGACGGTTTCTCCTCGAAACCGATAATTCGTTGCTGGTCGTCTGTTTGCATAATGCCAAACTGACCGGCTTCGTCTAACCCAACCCGCAATGCGGCAATGGTCAAGTCCGCATTTCGCTCGATATGCGCTGCCAGCATCTCGCTGTAATCCATCTTGTAGATGTGATCACCGGCTAAAATCACAACATGTTCGGGCCGTTCCTTCTCCAAGGTGTAAATATTCTGGTATACGGCATCAGCAGTCCCCTGATACCACTGTTCGTCAATGCGCTGCTGAGGTGGCACCACGTCAATGAATTCACCCAGTTCTCGGCAGAGAAGATGGCGCCAACCAGCCGTAATGTGCCGATCCAAGCTCATCGCTTTGTACTGTGTGAGTACAAGAATCTTACGAATTCCACTGTTGATACAATTGGATAGAGTGAAATCTACAATCCGGTAAATACCACCAAACAAGACGGCCGGTTTGGCCCGATCACGTGTCAAAGGTTCCAGGCGTGAACCCTTACCACCCGCCAACACGACTGCCAGTACGTTTTTCATATCTCCTGCACCTCGATTTCGTGGGTAAACATATTGCTATCATTCAAAGCTCGACCCCTGCGATTCTAGTATTCACCCTGGACATTGGAAACGTCGATTCCACTCCCAGAACCAAGTAGTCCATAGAGTCGCCCATAGAGTTGCTCGTAGGCACCGGCCATCCGCTTGACCGAATACTGCTGGCCAACAAAAGCTCGTGCGTCCGCACCTACCTGCCGTGCTCGCTCAGGATTTGAGAGCAATTGGTCCGTCAACCGTGTACAGTCGGCCCGGTTACCCACCGGAGTGAGAAACCCAGTCCGCTCGTGCTCAATGAATTGGGCGTGTGGATCAATATTGGTCGCCACCACCGGCACCCGAGCAGCCATCGCCTCCAGCATCGCATTGGGGCCAGCTTCCCATTCGCTGCGTTGCCAAAAAACGTCGACATGGGACAGAATCTCCGCCATGTCTGATCGCAATCCTAAAAATCTGACCGATCCCGGACTACAGACTAAACGGGCAAAGCGCTCAAGGCGACGCCGTTGTGGGCCATCTCCAATCACCAGCAAGCAAGCATTATCGTACAACACACGAACGAGTTCAAAACACCAGATCGCGTCATCGATCCTTTTGTGGGTCAACAAAGGCCCGACAACGGCCAGCAAGCGTGTCTCCGCAGGCAATTCCAAATCCTGAAGGAATTCTTCTCGGGACTGTACCGGCAGCGCTGGAAGGGCTACCCCACTGGGAATGATCTCAAGTTTTTCCGCCTTAATTCCCATCGAGATACATTGTTGATACGTGGACTGATTGCCAACCACCACTCGATGGACACGACGTATGAGTCGTTTTAGAAGCATCTTACGCAGTGGCCAGTGTGAAAAATAATCCGTCAGAGTGACCAACATCGGCACATCATGGTGTCTTGGCCGCACGGCACACGTATATGCCAAGGCAGCGAGCCCCCAACAATGCAACAAATCCACATTCCGCTCGCGCAACATGAGAGACAGGCGCGCAGCCGCAATAGGATCGGCCATCCAACGCGCATGCAACCGACTGACCGACGCACCCGTTCTGGAAATTGCCCGATGGGCATCACCCAATGTTTGCAATGCAATCACTTCACTGTGGCAAGAATCGTTCGGTACCTCCTCAATCAGAAGACGTAACTGTCGCGATGATCCGTATGGATCGAGCATGGACGCAACATGCAAGATTCTACAACGGGATTTCATCGCATATTAACCGAGTAATCGTGAATGATTGAGAAAAATCGAATCCTGCCCTTTATCTTACCCTTTATCTTAGTCCCCTACGAGGCATGGTTTGCTATGTTAATCAATCGTAAAGCCGTAAACAGCTAAGGTGAAAAGCGATGCCCAAAGCTACAGGAAATTGGCATGACGTGACCATAGCAGGCCATTCATGCCAATACTACGAACCGATCGAATTAAGTGAGCACAATCAGTGTGTCCTCTATCTCCACGATCTGGATCTCCGCAGGCTCCAAGGCAATATGTCATTCGAGCACCAATGTGATCTCCACGGACTCCGGCTTCTGGCTCCCCAATCTGGCCCTACCTGGTGGAGTAGTCGGATTTGCCAAGAATTCGATACGACTCTGTCCGCTGAGGCCTACTTGTTAAATTGTGTGATGCCTCAGATCACTCAGCGATGGAAATGTAAGCCGGGCCAAGTTGCCTTGCTGGGCTTGGGGATGGGAGGTCAAGGTGCCCTCCGCATCGCCTACAAGCACCCCAACACATTCCCCGTGGTGGCAGCCATCAAGCCAGCAATTGATTACCAAATCCGTCTCGAGGAAGGCGACCAAACCTTAGCTCGCATGTACAACGATGCAGAAGATGCCCGTCAAGATACGGCCACTTTACACATTCACCCACTCAACTGGCCCAGACAACAGTGGTTTTGTGGCGATCCGGCCGATTATCGCTGGTACGATTCAGTGGACCGATTACGGATGAAGCTCCATTCGCTAGGTGTTCCCTTTGAATGCGATCTTCAGACAAGCCACTTGAATCGGGCAAGCGAAAACATGAATCCTTCGACCGATCCTTCGACCATGGTCCGCCCTGAAGCAAAACCTGTTTCCCCACCCTCGGATTATTCTGATCAGATGGTAGCACCGGCGTTCAGTTTTCTGGCAACAGCACTCGAGCGTGAACGATTGAGAGTGTAGAGTTGAAAGCTAACGCAAGGGATACACTTTCGCTGGCTCTGGACTCTGGACTCTCGACTCTCGACTACTTTTCCTGTCAAACTGACTCCATTGGAGTTTTCTTAGACCTTCTACCTTCAACTCACCGGTTGACTGCCAGTAGATGAGCTTCTGTGCGGAACTTTCGGACGGGGGACTACCTAAGTATTGCTGCTGCGAGAGGGTGGCCGGGTTGCCTTCCAATACAAACATCGTTTTTTGCTGATCGTAGGTGGCACGCCGGGCATGTGCGGTGAAAGCTCCCTGTTGGGGAGCGTTTCCTTCGATAATGACGTGGCCCTCAGCCACCAATTCCAGCGAACCCATCGGTTGACCCTGGGTAGGACGTCCAAAAATACGTGGCTTCTGCAAGCGAGCCAAGGGGCTTTCCAGAACGGCCAGTTGATCGCAATGAATCCACACGGTGTGCTCACCGGGCCCCTCCTGTAAAGACATCTGGAGTCGCTGTTGCCAAGAATCAATGGGGCCGTAGATTGCCCTGACTTGTCCCATGGCTTGAATTTCCCGTCGGTTCCCACCAAGACCAAGATTTCCTCGGACGCCACGCACAAATTCGACACGTAAAAATCGTAATCGCTGGACCGGGCCCTTTGTCTGGGATGGGTTTTCCAATACTAAAGAACTATCCTTACTAGCCAGATGGATCGACTCGACCCATCCAGGCCCATCTCCCTGCAAGTGTCCGGTTTGCCGATTGGCCAGTAACGATTGCATTTGCAACCGTTGGTGAGAAACGATGCCGCCCGCATCGTGCTGTAGGAGTGTAGCATTCACACCATCCCAACACTCCAATTGTGCCAATTCCGGTTGCTGTTGCTGGTACGCTCCATCGAAATGCACTGGAGCAGTCAACCGGGCAATCATTCGTTCGGTTTGTAACTGTCCCCCACTACCAACCACCTTCACCTGGTGCAAGAACGTGATACGATCATGGTCTAGTTCCATACTTTCTTGCCAGGAAATCGTCAGCGGCCGGGCTTCTGCCAGGGACTGTCCCTGCAAATCACGATTCACCAACATTTCTAATTCACCTGGCGAACCGATCCAAACACGACTGGTACCCCGATTCAGCTCCAAGGCAGGAGCCCGAATGGTCATTCCTCGTACTGATACTTCAGCATTCTGAACCTGCCCACCATCGGTAACTGGTGCCGCTACAATTTTAATTTTAGCCGCCGGCGTATCCGCCTGATCGATTATCAGTTGGTCTGCCCGGATCACCAACGGCTCCACCTCATCGTTGGACTTCTGTCTTTCGCGAAATTCCACACTCCCATCCACACTCACCATGGTAACCGCCGCCTGCCGGTCACCCGTGGCAATCTGCAACCGAAGTCGATTACCTGCAATACTGTAGCTACGCCCGCCAACGGCACGTCCCCCACCCAATGAATTTCGCAAAGAATCCGACTGATTGCCATCAGCACGGCTCTGCTTAGGGTTATTTGTGGTGGATTGCTGGGCAGTATGGTCAAACCACACCGCCAAATGATGCACGCGTCCAGTCAATTCGGTCGATTCAATTGCAACACGGCCATCTGCGAGCAATTTATCAGGTACTACCGATGCAGGCGAACTGGTAGAGCCCGCAACCTGCTCGTGCAAATAGAGTTTTACTTCGTCGGCCCACATTTGTCCCAATCCAACCATCGTCATTTTGGGCCGGCCTTCAATGGTCAGCACAGGCTGTCCTTCTTTTCTGTCCAGACGCATCCTCTCGGACCATCGCACCTCAAACGGTTTGTGAACTTTCTGTGGATCAGTTACCGCACGCAGCCATCCGCTACCGGCAGCCAACATCGTCCCCAAACGATAAGGTGATCCTTCAGGTGGGTGCTGATATTGCACCATGGGCGCATGGATTTCACTTCCCCGATACCGCAACATCACTTCATCCTGTCCGCTAAAAATAGCCAATCGTTGGTCAAAAGCAACTCGCATTTTCTCACAACGAACCGACACTTCTCTCGAAGGCGCATCAATGAGTGCCGGTGTCCCGATCACATCCACCATGATCGGACGTATTCCCGACAAGGGTAGCTGCTTGGCATCTGGTTTTTCTTCAGCTTGGTCCGAACGTTCCATTTTAAAGTAAAACATTAACTCATCACAGTGAATTTTATCGGGACGCTCACCCGAATAGACTTGCACAACCTGCACATTATCGACAAATGATCCGATATAGCTGATAAAGTCAAATCGGAATGGGCCATGGCTGGTTACTCGAATGGGTGGATTAGGTTCTTCCAGCCGACCTTGTTGCGACTGGTTCTGTTCCAGTTGTGCCTGCTCGGATTGCAACCTTTGATCTTTTGAGTGGAGGGCTTTGGGATGGGTGGAATGAGAACCCGTTAGCCACTGGGCATTGCCAGGCACAACCGTCGCAACCACATCTCGAGTGACCTCGAGCGATTCCATCCCACCGATGCTCAAACCGCTGTCCGATTTTTCAGGAGGCAACAGACGAATCTCCATTTCCCGACCATGACCTTCATGCAGACCGAGTCGCAGATCGACCTTCGCATCGGTTCGAATCATGTGTTCGGTAATGTGGAGATCACGTGTAGTAAGATAGAAATCATCCTGAGGTCCCTGCTCGCGCATATCACTACGTATGGTGATGTTTCCCGACAACTTGGCCCACTGTATTTGGGCACCGGTAGCAGGCCCGGCAAGCAAGCTCTTATCCATCTGCAACACGGCTCCATGGGGTGCTTCCAGCACAATGGCATCCCGAGGTGGCTCGCTGCCTGGTACTCGCGGCTGCGGAAAAAATAAGATTGCCAACCGATCCACTCGTACTTGACCATTATCACTTGGATGATAATCGTCCAACACAATCATCGATTGGCCACTTTCAAACGTTTTGGGAAGTTTTTGCAAACTCCAATGATCGGCGGGGAAATAGGCGGATAGCAATTCACGATATTTGTGTGTTGCCGCTTGAGCCCGTTCGCGTTGTTCTGAGGTGGAGACCCCGGCCACGGCTCGTCCATTCCACTGGGGCTCCAGAAATGGTACCGCCACCAAGGCATATACCTGGTAGACGACGACTACCAAGGCAAAAGATATTGCGGCATGTGTCAGACGTTGGAGCATGGGTGTGAGTAAAGTTTGAATCGAGTATTAGCCGAGCAGCGACGGCAGCGTTTAATCGTGGGTTCAAGTCGTGTGGTACACCACAACTCAACTACTATCAGCTGAAATCGGTAGGTTCGAAAATTTCGTGAACTTTAGACTAACAGTCCTTTATTCCTGAGGGTGGCACCGACAGTCGTTCGGATTGGTCATTGCCAGCTCATAAACTTACCCGAACGATTGTCGGTGCCACCTCAAAAAAATCTAAATCCATCATTTTGCATTGCTAGCAATGCAAAATCCATTCCAAGATGATCCCCGTTGTTGTGGTTGTATTTGATACCATTCTCCCTCGGATGCTCTCGAAAAATCATACTTCTCATTCGAAGAATAACCCAAATATCTAATCGACATAGGGAAACTCCAATCAAGGTTTCGTTTGGTCTGTATCAACTTAGCTTCGACCAATTGCACTAACGGGCGATCCTCCAATTGGAATGCAACTTGCTCGGCATGGATGGTAGTCTGACCAGCCACAACCAACGTTATCACCATAAAAAATGGTATCTGACGTTTCATCGATTTGCCCTTTCTTTGCTCACTCCACATACTTCCGCACCGCCTCTGCCCACCGATCTGTGTTCTTCAATATCATTTCCACGACTTCTCGTAGGGCGCCATGACCGCCACGGAGACTGGTTGTGTAGTTGGCCACAGCGCGAACTTCTTCGACCGCGTCGGCTACTGCGACACCTAAACCCACGGCCCGCAGTACGGGCACATCGGGCAGGTCGTCTCCCACATAGCAGACTTGTGCCAACTGCAAACCCAACTGTTTGCATAGATCCTTCGCCACAGGCAACTTGTTTTGGATTCCCTGGTGGACAATGGCGATATCGAGTTCGGCCGCTCGTGAAGAAACCGCCAGGGAGCTACGACCCGTCAGGATTCCCACCTGACCTCCGCGTTGTTGCCACAGTCGTATGCCCTGCCCATCCCGAATATGGAACTGTTTGATTTCCACACCATGTTGGTCCAGTAAGACCCTTCCGTCCGTCAACACACCATCCACATCAGTCAAAATCAGTTCAATCGGTCGGCAAAGTGGGGTTAACGGCATGGGGAAGTTAACTGTTGGTCGCCCATTAGTATAAGTATGAATGCTTGCATTTTAGAGTCTCAACCCTTTACGACTGCTCACAGCGTTGCCCTATGCGGCATCCTCGCGTGGGTAAAGGCGTACGTTAGTCGTCTCGGCTATCTGTTTCGTATCTACTTGAGCTGTTTCCACTCCCTCAGGGAGCAAGCCCACCACATCGGTTACGTCAATCAATCCTACAGGGCTGCCTTGAGTGTCGACGATCGGCAACTCGCTGAATTTTCGCTGTGCTAACAATTCAATTGCCACATTCATCCGAGTGCCGGCCTGAACCACCGTCGGTATTGCAGACATGACCTGATGTACCGGCTGATCGAGCGCGCTGTCATTACGTTGTTCAATCAGTCGAGCCAAATCACTGTCAGTAAACAATCCTGTCAAATGGCCTGCCTGGTTCACCAACAAAATAGCCCCACTTCGTCGACCTGGTCGGGTGCTGGAGATGAGCACTTCTCGAATTGTTTGGTCTTCTCGAGCTATGCGACACTCGCTTAAGTCGCGCATATGCTCTTCGACGAAGCTTAATTTTAATCCGAGTGCACCACCTGGATGAAATTTGGCAAAATCTTCTGTCTGAAATCCACGGAGACGACTTACCACCAGTGCCAATGCATCCCCCAGGGCCAGCATAACGGTAGTACTGGTGCTCGGTGCCAGCCCCAACGAACACGCTTCGTCCAAGTTACCCAACGAGAGGGTGACATCCGCAACTTGCCCTACTGAACTTCTCCTACTGGCCGTGATCGCCACCAAGGGAACATTGATTTTACGAAGTGCCGGCAGTAGTTGAACCACCTCGCCCGTTTCGCCGCTTTGCGACAACATCAAAACGACATCCCCTTGACAGACTCGGCCCAAATCGCCATGCAATGCTTCCGATGGATGTAAAAAGTGGGCGCGCGTGCCAGTTGAAGCAAACGTGGCAACCAACTTCTGTCCGATCAACCCCGCCTTGCCGATTCCTGTAATTATCAGGTTGCCATGCAATGCATATAGCAGGCCGACTGCGTGGTAGAATGTTTCATCAAGTCGTCCCACGAGTTGCTCAAGTGCATCTGCTTCAGTACGGATAATTTCACGGCCAAAGTTCAATACTTCATGCATTGCCACTTGCTGAGAGAACTCAGGAACTGCCGTCGGTGCGCGGTGCAAGATGTCCTTACCCATAGAACCGCCCTTTCATAATAAAAAGCTCGCAGCTTGATAAAAAAGCTCCCAGAAAAGCCTGCGTCCCAGGGGGGCAAAGGACGCGGTAACCTTTCCGGGAGCGATTGGATGCTCTCGACGGCAAACGACTCTAAGCAACAATACTCGCGAGCCGCGTCGACTCACGAACGGCTGCTGTTCGTAAGCCAGGCATGTATCGTAGCGGTGGGTGGCTTCCGTGCCTACGCCATCCGCTGCGGGGTCGAAATAGTGGCTGCAGACCACTTTAATTCAATCGACCCTTCTGTATTTGTATGTTATGCGACCGATTTCAATCGCCCTTCTTGTGCTTGACACCTCCCAAAAATGTGCGTCTGAATTTTCCCCAAACACCAAATTCATTCGACCGTGTTTGGTTGTCCGTGGCGTTTGTTAGTCACGAGGGTCGGGAGAATACGGCAGGCCCTATTTTCGGTCAAGGTCGGTTTTGAAGATGCTTTTTATTTTCCTAGTGTGATAAAGTGTACACATGTTTCATCGCAACTTTTGAAACAAAACGAAGGACCGTATTGACACGCAGGTGATAGTGTAAAAGACCTGCCTGATACCACATATCTTGTAGATGCATGAGCAATTTTGTGCTAGCACTATTTCATGCAGGGACAAACTGATGGAAGTAAAAATAATTTGTCCCTGAATGAAAAATAGCGCTCCATGCATCAAGCTTATGCATGCACTAGTGCTAATCGATCTTGTAGCGATTGCACGCTGATTTCCTCTTCTTGTAAGGCTTCCATCGCCATCACAGCCGCAATGGCCGCCTCGATAGTAGTTAAGCAGGGAACGCCTGCCTGGACAGCAGCGGCTCGGATACGGCCTTCATCGGTGCGTGCTCCCTTTCCCTTCGGAGTGTTCATCACCAACGCCACTTCGCCATCGGTGAGAAAGTCGATGAGATTCGGGTGGCCTTCACTGATTTTTTTAACCTGCCGCGACTGTATTCCGGCCTGTTCCAATACCGCAGCGGTTCCTGTCGTAGCTAACAGAGAATAGCCCATATCGGTTAGTCTAGAAGCCAGGCCAACTATCGCATCTTTGCCCCGATCGGCCACACTGACAAATATATTTCCTTCTTTGGGAAGTGTACTGCCTGCTGCCAATTGGCTCTTAGCAAAAGCCATACTAAACTTGCGACCGATGCCCATCACTTCACCGGTCGAGCGCATTTCAGGCCCTAAAACAATGTCAACTCCAGTAAATTTGATAAACGGAAAAACGCTTTCTTTTACCGATACATGACTAGGAACAGGATCCTGCGTCACATTTTGTTCAGCTAGCGAAACCCCGGCCATCACTTTGGCCGCAATTTTTGCTACGGGCATCCCAGTAGCTTTTGCAACGAACGGCACGGTGCGACTTGCCCTTGGGTTGACTTCAAGAACATAAAGAGTTGGGAGGCGCGAGGCGCGAGGCACGGGTTGAGAACCGCATTCTTCTTGCGCCTCTTCCCATTTTACCGCAAATTGTACATTCATCAGACCTACCACCTGCAATTCACGGGCTAAGCTTGCCGTGGCTTTGCGAATTTCTCGTACCACCGTGTCCGGTAAACTGTAGGGGGGAATCGCACATGCTGAATCGCCTGAATGAACACCCGCTTCTTCGATATGCTCCATGATGCCCGACACGACCACATGGGCCCCATCACAAATAGCATCGACGTCCACTTCTGCAGCACCTTCCAGAAAACGGTCGATGAGCACTGGTTGGCCTTGAGCGACCAGAAATGCCTCGGTCACATATTTTTCCAGTTGTCTATTGTCATAGCAGATTTCCATGGCACGACCACCTAGTACGAAACTTGGTCGTACCAGGATGGGGTAACCAATCTCTGCCGTGATGCGACGCGCTTGTTCCATCGTCCGCGCAATCCCGTTTTCTGGCTGCCGTAGACCAAGCTTCTCAATCAATTGCTGAAATTTCTCTCGGTCTTCAGCCCGCTCGATGGCTTCCACGCTGGTACCAATAATCGGTACGCCTGCACTCTTCAAGGCTCTTGCCAAATTCAAAGGGGTCTGGCCTCCAAACTGCACAATGACCCCATCAGGCTTCACCCGATCACAAATATTGAGCACATCCTCAACTGTAAGCGGCTCAAAAAACAATAGATCACTGGTGTCGTAGTCCGTACTGACCGTCTCTGGATTAGAATTTACCATCACGGACTCAAAGCCCAGTTCGCGCATGGCGAAACTGGCGTGACAACAACAGTAGTCAAATTCAATACCCTGGCCTATGCGATTGGGACCACCTCCTAGAATCATGATGGTTTTGGGTGCGAGTTGTGAGGCGCTAGGCGCGAGTTTTTTTCCTTCCAACTTGCAACTCGCGCCTCGCAGCTCGCGCCTCTTTTCCCTTTCCGGTATCTCGTCTTCTGTCTCATAGGTGGAATAGTAATAAGGCGTATAGGCTTCAAACTCTGCTGCACACGTGTCTACCGATTTGTAGACTGCCACGATACCAAGATCGATTCGTTTCTCGCGAACTTCCATCTCCGTAATTTGGAATATGGTGGCTAATTGTCGGTCGGAAAATCCTTGTCGTTTGGCCTGACGTAACCGTTCGGGTGAGAATTGGCTCCAACCGCCACATGTCCGAATTTGTTGCTCTGTTTCGACTATTTCCATCAGATTGTCTAAAAACCAGCGATCAATGCGCGTGCTTTCAAATATCTGATCAATCGACATGCCACATTTCATCGCATAGCGGAGATACCAAATACGCTCAGGGCAAGGTCTTGAGAGTTTGGCTCGAATTTCATCTTCATCAGGTTGCTCTGAGGTACCCCATAGGTCGCTACTGTCCGATCCATATCCAAAACTTCCTACCTCAAGACCTCGAAGAGCTTTTTGAAACGATTCCTTGAACGTGCTGCCAATCGCCATCGTTTCACCGACACTTTTCATCTGTGTGGTGAGAGTGTCATCCGCTTCCGGAAATTTCTCAAAGGCAAATCGGGGCACTTTGGTCACGACGTAGTCAATCGTAGGCTCAAAGCAGGCGGTCGTTTCCCGCGTTATGTCATTGGGCAATTCGTGAAGCCGATAGCCAACCGCCAATTTTGCCGCAATTTTAGCGATCGGAAAACCGGTTGCCTTGCTGGCCAGTGCACTGGAACGGCTAACACGTGGATTCATCTCTATGACAATCATCCGTCCGGTATCGGGATGAATTGCGAATTGGATATTGGAACCACCTGTCTCTACCCCAATCTCACGGATCACGGCAAGACTGGCATCACGCATATGCTGGTATTCTTTGTCGGTAAGTGTCTGTGCAGGAGCCACGGTAATCGAATCACCCGTGTGAACTCCCATGGGATCGAAGTTTTCGATCGCACAGATAATCACCACGTTATCATCTGCATCACGCATGACCTCCATTTCATACTCTTTCCAACCGATTATCGACTCTTCGACAAGCACCTCGGTGGTAGGCGACATATCGAGTCCTCGAAGCACTAACTCGTCGAATTCCTGACGATTGTAAGCAATCGATGAACCACTTCCTCCCATCGTAAAGCTAGGACGTACCACCAATGGCAGGCCCAGATCTTCGATCAACCCGCGAGCCCCTTCCAGTGTGGTCACCGTTTCACCGCAGCAAACCTCCAGACCAATTTTGGTCATCGCCTGCTTGAACCGTTGACGACTCTCCGCCTTGTCGATGACGTCCGCATTGGCGCCAATCATTTTGACGCCATATTTCTCTAACACCCCATGGGCAGCCAGGTCCATTGCCACATTAAGTCCTGTTTGTCCACCCAGAGTCGGCAACAGTGCATCAGGACGCTCGGCTTCGATCACTTTAGCCACTACTTCCCAGGAAAGCGGTTCGATATAGGTGCGATCCGCTGTCGCTGGATCGGTCATGATGGTAGCCGGATTGGAATTGACCAATACGACTTCAAACCCCTCCTCACGGAGCGCCTTGCAGGCCTGGGTACCCGAGTAGTCGAACTCACAAGCCTGGCCTATAATGATCGGCCCTGAACCAATGAGTAGTATTTTGTGAATGTCGTTACGGCGTGGCACGGCAGGTCGCGAGGGGGTAAACGGTTGGGGTGTAGTAAACCTTCCTATCGTAGCCTGCCACCTAGCTCTCGTTCAAGTGTCCCCTGCCATAACTCTATCGTCTCCTCGCATGCTTCTCTGCAGCCCGACGAGCTCGCAAATCACCCGCCAGATAGAGGGCGACTGGTGCGGCCATGTGAGCCCAAACCTTGTGTTGTTTCAACCACAAGATCTTTTGCTGCCCCGTAGCCTGGCAACTTACATGGATCGCATCGCTTCGCCAACTGAGCGGAACGACAAATCGAATGGTCAAATGATGCACTCCCTCCAACGAGGATTGTGAGGATGCCCGCATTTTAAAAAACACACCATGTTCCTGCCCTACTGTGCCACTTGAAACCACAAGATGCTTGGGAGAGATCTTCTGCTTTTTTTCTGTAATCAACTCACGAAGGCCTATCGATCCATTCAGGGAAGGAGTCACATGAGCTACCACTTCACCTAGTAATAGGGGTGCCTCACCTCCTAACGTAGCACCCAATGCCTTGTTTTTTTCCATCGTCCTGGTCCATTCAACTTGATCCGTTAACAGGCTCTCCAGACGTGTCGTTGGGTTAAAATCATACACACGCATCCGTCCATCACGGTCGCTTACTTCTACACGTATTTCTTTCACATCCTCCAATTTTCCCGAGATCAGGCGAACCGATACACGCAGGTTCAATTCTACCAATTTTTCGTACGGGCCGAGCAACTTGTCGTCCAATTCAGAAGCAACGATTTCCCGGCACTCCACCATACGTCCAAAATCAAACCCCACCTCAGGAGCCGCATAAGCTACAGGCATGGAGGAGATTGCAATCAGAACCTGGATAACAAACAGAGGCCGTATCGAGTGAAGCTGCCTGCTTGGTGAGAACCCGACCATGATTCAGTCTCCTACGTTAATGAGATAAGCAATATGTCCTCTCTACGTAAGTCAAGCCAATTTGGTTCCGTGATAATAAAGATCCCCGCCGCAAGCGGCGGGGTATTTGTTCAAAACAATGTATTTTGGCGATCCTCGTGCAGTTTGCTATATGATCCACCCTGCTTTTTC
>JBDOMT010000437.1:0-17452 GCA_039831705.1 Pirellulales bacterium
ATGGCTTCGTTGTGACGACTCCCGTGCGCCACGTGGCCCGAAGTGAAGCGAATCCATCCTGCCGCAACTGGGCCAGACCCAGCTGGAAATTTCCCTTCAAAAACCGAGAGCCATGAAAGGCTGGGATATCCGTTTTCTCCGTCAGTGATGTCTATCTGTGTAATATGTAAGCCCGGGTAATTTGCTTTGACGGAAAACGGTTGAAAAAGCAATTCCCTGGCAGCACTCTGGACGCAGGCAACTGACCAAGCCACGAACAAGTCGACACCGTATCACCGGTGCAGATTGCACCATTTCTGAAACGGACGGCCAAATTCACTAGTCGTCTGTGTGTCAGCCATCGGAAATTGGAAGCACCCGATTAAGAGTGCCAATTCCATTCCGTTCATGTAGAAATGAGACTTATCTTCTTGACTTTGACTTCCTTGACTTAGGTTTTTTTATCTTGATCTGAAAAGGCACTTCCGCGGTATCCACAACGAGTGGCGTAGTCCTCGCGCTACCATATTTTGCAGCAATCGCGCTAGTGCGCATGCCCGCCCCATTCTGTGACTTGACGATGACTTTGTGTTTGCCCGGAACAATCCCGTCGGCAAAATTGTAGGTGGTCACCAGTTCGATCGTGCCATCGCCAGCGACTTCGGCCACGCCCGGCCGAGGGTAGGTCTTTTTGTCGAGCGGCGGCGTTTGGGGAACGAACTGCAGGTAAACTCCGGGGATCGACCAAATGAAGCGAGCCCTGTGCGGAAACGCCACGGCTCGCTTTTTTATGTAATGTCTTGTTCAAAATTATGGCTTGAAACCCAAAGGATCAACTCCCTCTGGTTGCGGAATGCCTTCATGCAATATTTTCCAGGAAGCACCCATCTCTCGCATTGCACGATAGTCTCGCGGATCGTAGGCAAGTTTCAGTTCAGGCGTGTCGAGCGGCTTGCCTCCTTCGTGGCGAGAGTGCATCGAGGCATCGAGAATGCCGGTTGTCAGCAAAGTACGCTCGACCGGATAGGGTGCCTTGCGGTGAATGAAATGATATTGAATGGCATGAGATAACGCTGAAAACAGTTTGCGATTTTCCCAAGGACCGACATAAAAACTCGTGGCCAGCGTGCGAGGATTTCCTTTTAGACGGCAAGCAAAGTGCCACTTCGTGCCGCTCTCAGCCAGCCGCAAAGCAAGCCCCTTTAGGCCATCATGATACTCAACGATTATGCCATAAGCCTTGCCTCTCTTCTCTTGCAGAGCTTTGAGATCGCCGACCTGCTGGCCGTTCGACTCCAGGGCAGCTTTGGCAAGTTCTACCGACCAGCGGCCCTCGTCGGCAGCTTTCCACAAAGCCTCGTTATCGAGAAACTCCACTCGGCGGACACCCGTCTCTCCGCCGCGACGCGACTCGACCATTGATTGCAAAACCTCCAACGCATGGAAATCATATGACTCAACTCCGCCCCCATGGATTGAAATTGCCTCTTCGATCTCGGCACTCGCTGGTATTTCTAGCGGAGGTTGACGCTCGGCAAGAGGCACTGAACTGCCAGCCATCAATGGAATGTCCAACTCATTTGCCGTATCGACCATCTCTTTCGCCCAATCCCAGCGATAGGAGAGATGCTTGTCGTTGAAAATCGGAACGAACTTATTCGACCGTTTCATTACCGCGACGATTTGGTCGAAAAACTCCTTACGTGGATACATGTGCTGATCCAGCTCATTGCTGGGATAATCGCCATGCTCGCCGATCGAGAGTACCGCATCGACAGCCAAGTCGCTGCCACCGAGACAAAGGGCTTCGTCGATCGAGTGATACTGCCGAATGTTGTATTGTCTGGCAACACTTCTCGACATATCTCCAGCGGGAATTTGATCGGCATAAAACGAAACGACATCGCAACCCGAGTCGGTAAGTTTGCCGTTGAAAAGATATTTTTCTAGAAAATTTTCTAGAATGACGTGGGCATGCCAGCGGTAACTGAAGGCAGTAAATATCGCCGCCACTTTGGGGTGTCTGTTCTCTGCAACTGCCTTGGCTAGGCCGCCATAAGACGTAAGCGTTAATGCGCCGAAAGCTGAAGTCGTAAGCTTGACAAATTCTCGACGCGAGGGTGTCACGCATAGGGTTTCAGTAGGTTTCATATCTCTGTTACCTCGATGGGATTCTACGTTGTTGCTTTATTGCTCTGGCCAAGGCCGACCGGGAGGCTCAGGCGGAGGCTGCTTCCAGCGCCAATTACTTTGGTAAGAGAACTCAAGTTGCGGCGTCACTAGGTGTCGGCCCTCTTCAGATCGAGAGACGAACAACGCATCGAGTGCCCCGCTAGTCATCAGCGTCCGCTCGACTGGCCAGGAAGGCTTGCCGGTAAGCATCATCTTCTCGATGCCATTGAGTAAATACGTGAAGTGCATGCCTGGGCGAGCTTCTTGTGTATAGAAATGTGTCGAGTCGATCGTGCCGTCCTGATAACGCCAAGCACCCGACCAACCCGGCGAGGTGCCATTGAGCTCAATCACGTAAGCTCGTAATCCATCCGCATATTCCAACGCAAACAGAATCGGCTTTTTAACCGCTTCTCGCAACGACGTTTCATTCTCCTTATCAATAGCCAGCCGATCCTTTGCCGCCTGGAATAGTTCAAGATCGAAGAGCCCTTGATCCATGGCTTCCCAAACCGCATCGTCGGTAAGGCATTGAACCGCAGCAATTCCCCGTTCTCCGCCCGGTCTTTGCTCGGCAAGCGCCTGCACAAACTCCAGGGCATGAAAACCATAGGCGTCGGCCGAACCGTAGGTGATCGCTACGATTTCCTTAAGCTTTTTGTTCGGTTGAACATCGGCAGCCGGTTTTCGCCAAGTGGTCGGCAACGACGAACCGGCCATCAACGGAATCCCCAGTTCTCGAGCCGTATCGTAGATGAACTTTGCGTCTTCCCAATTGTCAGCCAAGTGCTTGTCGCAAAACACGGGCACGACACGTTTGCTGCTGCGGAACACCTCCACGATTCTCTCGAACAAGCGCCGTTTAGGATATTCTCGGTTCCCTGTAGGCGACATCGGATAGTCGCCATGCTCGGCAATAAGCAAAACACCATCCACTGCCAATTCACCGGTGCCAAGGGTGAGTGTATCGTAAACGGTCTCGAATATGGGAAATCGATGCGACGCAGCCAACATTCGGCTCGTATCGCTCTTAGGTTTCTGGTCGGTGTAGAGCGAAACAAGTTTTAGTGGTGAAACTTTCCCCTTGCCATCGAGTGTGTCGGTCTGCAATAAGCGGCTGACAATAATGTCGGCATGAGAATTGTGACGATATTCAGTCACCACTGCCGCAACGCGTTTTTGGTGAACCTCGCCTACCGCAATAGCCGCGGCTGAAACAGAGAGCAACACCGATAAGATTTTGACGTTCATTCTAGCCATATTCCAATATCCCTAATATTCACCTGACAATGATTTACATTCACGTCAAAACATCGTACCATCATTTCAACCCGCAAGCGAATCACTTCGGTCGAAGGCGGTCGAAGGCGGTCGAATCCCATTTGCTGTTGGCAAATCCATTGCCGCAGGAGCGCTAAATGCCTTTGACAAATAGCGAGAGTGGTGAAAACCACGCCTCCGCTTCCCAGCACGTGGAGGATCCAGTCTTTCTGAATTCGCTGCGGGAAGCAAAGATCATCATCTCGATTTGGGCCCTGGCGATGGTCTATACCTGTACATATTGTTATTTGTACGGCTACGAGTCGCACCCTTCCGATCCGGCAGCGGTTGGACCGGCAGTGAGTTCCTGGGTTGGCCCGCTGGAATCGTTTGATCGCGATCCGACGACGCTTACCACTCCCTTTGGACTCGGCATCCCCGACTGGGTTTTCTACGGTGTCGTTGCTCCTTGGATTGCCTGCTTGTTGGCAACATTCGTTTTCTGTCTGTTCGTCTTCAAGGAAGACGAATTGGGCGACGATGAAGAACTAGCGCCGGCCGCCAGCGAAGGAGGCTCCTCCGATGATTGAAACTAGCCCTACGACGATGGTCGTCTTTTTACTGTACATACTCGGCGTATTTGTACTGGCCGGGTTGTCGCATAAGTTGCTCTCGAAAAAATCTTTCCTCTCCGAATATTTTCTCGGCAGCCGCGGCTTGGGCACCTGGACTCTCGCCTTTACTTTTGCGGCAACGAGCGCCTCGGGTGGCAGCTTTGGCGGTTACCCTTCGCTGATCTACAGCCATGGCTGGATTCTTGCACTGTGGATAGCCAGCTACATGATGGTCCCGCTCTGCACGATGGGGATCATGGGAAAACGCATCAACCAAGTCGCCCGCAAGTCCAACGCGATCACAATTCCCGACGTGCTGCGCGACCGATTCGAATCCCCTGCCATCGGCATCATCGCTAGCCTGACGATTGTGTTCTTTACCGTTTGCTTTCTTGTGGCGCAATTTAAACTTGGCGCCCTAATCATCGAAGACACATTTAATCTCACTTTTTCCCTGGCTTATGAAATCAGCTTGGTGATCTTTGCGGTCGTCGTGGTTTTCTACACTTCGTACGGCGGTTTTCGTGCCGTGGTTTGGACTGATGTCATGCAGGGCATCGTGATGGGCATCGGTGTGCTGGTACTGATCCCAATCGTAATGGCTAAGACGGGCGGCCTAGAAAATGCAACCAAAACACTTGCCCAGCGGGATCCAATTGCCATCACCAATGTGCCCAGCCCCGATGGCGCAAAGGGAACCCATAACGACTTAGCCTTTCAAGCTACCGGAGAAATTCACCCAGCAGGAGTCATCTATCGACGTCCTGAGCAGCCCAATGCGCCGCTCTCGATCGTTTGGCAAGCCGATCAACCAGAAGATGCTTATGTTGAAATCACGATGGCCTCTGACAGCACAGGCGATGCCATCTCGACTGGCAACGATGTCAAGCAAGCGATCGAAGAGCACAGTGAATTGAGCAGCATCCTCGATGTGATTCTTCCGTACAAGAACGACAAAATCGAAATAGTTGACGGAGAAAAAGTAAGCCGCGGGGCAACAGGCGTCATCGGCTTTCCTGGTGAAACCACTGAGTACAAGTACGTCATGCTCTACGGACACGAACTCGTGTTCGGACCGGGTCGCAACAACACCGGCAAGCCTTTTCATACTCTGGGAATGGTCATCTCGTTCTTTGTTTTTTGGGCGATTACCGGCATGGCACAACCGAGCACCATGGTTCGGCTGATCGCATTCAAAGACAGCAAAACACTCAACCGGGCCATCATGACCGTCACGGTTTATTTTGGCATGATCTATCTGCCAATCATCGCGATCATCATTGCCGCCCGTACCGTGCTTCCCGTGCTCGCGCCTGAAGACTCCGACCGAGCCATCGTACTCGTTGCCACGCGGCTCGTTGCTGACATGGGAATCTGGTATCAAATACTAGGCGCCATCTTCATCGCCGCGCCCTTCGCAGCTGTCATGTCGACGGTTGATAGTATGTTGCTTCTGATTAGCTCGTGTGCCGTGAGAGACATTTATCAGCGTTCGATCGATCCTGATGTTAGCCAACGTCGCGTGAAGATCATTAGTTACTCAACGACGGCCATCGCAGGCATACTGATTACCATTGCTGCACTGAAACCGCCAGATTTTCTGCAATTGCTAATCGTGTTTGGCACAGGCGGGCTCGCTGCTTCGTTCTTATTCCCGACGTTACTAGGAATCTTCTGGAAAGACATGACCCGACAGGGTGCGCTCGCCGCGATGATAGGCGGTTTTTGTACGACGACCAGTCTGTTCGCTCCGACAATGTTCGGCGGTTCACGCCTCGACATCCTGGGCCTGCACCCGAATCTGTGGGGTTTGATCGTGTCGATGACTCTCGGCGTTGTCGTGAGTAAAATGACAGGCCCAGCACCGGAACATCTGGTACGCCGTTATTTTTATAAATAGCTTGGCTGGTTTCCGATGGAAGGTGCTGAACCTTTCCGTGGGAGGCGTCTCCGACGCCGAACGAGTCAGGATTTTTGCAATCGGCGTCAGAGACGCCTGCCACACACTCATAGAATATCAGCGACGCAGCACTTCGCAGCTATGTCGCTCGTAACGATCAAAATCTATCGCCTCGGCAACGCCTGCACAACTTGGCAGTGCAATCGTGCCCTCTCGATCCATCACAATCTCAACCGGATCGTACCCTGGCTGGTACCATCGATCCGAGGCTTCGACATCGGCTGCGTAGGCAAACGCTGGAAAAGCTGACAAAGCCAAAATCACTTGGCTGCCGATTCCCGATTCGGGCATCGTGCCGCCCCACAGGGCGACGTCGTTCTCGACAGCCAGCGAATAGATCCGCAACGCCTCGCACAGCCCACCGATGCGCTGGACTTTGATATTCCAAATTTTCGACGCACTGAGTTCCAGTGCCTGACGACCTGAGCGAGCATCTTTGAGCGATTCATCCAGGCAGAGGGGCGTGTTAATTTCTTTTGCGAGTCGGGCATGATCGAGCAGATCGCAATGATCGAGCGGCTGTTCGTGAAACAGCATCTCGAATTCATCCATCGCCCGATAGATGTCAAGATGCTCAGACAACTCGAATGAAGAGTTAGCGTCGGTCCACAACGGAAAACCCTCGCCGACCGTGCTGCGAGCTGTTCGGCAGGCTCCTAGATCCCAGCCAGGGCTAATCTTGATCTTCACCCGTTGGTAACCTTCGTCGAGAAACTCCTCGATCCAGCTTTGCAGAGTTGCCTCATTGCGATCTTCGGGAATCCCAATCGAGACGCCGCTGGGGATACGCGCACTCGGGACACATTGGTCCGATGGAAGTCCCAGACGTTTGAGTCGTTCGGCAATAAGGTCCACAAGCGAAACTTCGTTGCGACGGCAAACTAAGTCCCAGTATGCATTCTCTAGTCCTGCTCGAGCAAACGGATTGCCCCGCACGCCACGTCGAAGTTTCACGTCAAAGTCGTCGACGGTAGCAAATTCCTTTCCAATCAGTCGAGGCAAGAAGAGTTCTTCGTAGATCGTCCGCACCGTGCCGAGCGTTTCTTCGCTATAGAACGGTTCGTCACCGGGCGCCGACTCGCCATACCCGACCACACCATCCGACTCCATTTCAACGATCAAAGATCGTCGAGCCAGCAATACACCTTGCGAAATGCGGAACGGAATGCGAAACGGGAGCACCAACTCACGAACACGAATTGCATCGATCTTCACACTCTCGTTTACCGCCATCAGCTAAGTATCCTCTCGTCCACGGCCTTCGACCGGAAACGCTGGGTCGGGAAAACCTTTGCCGCTATGCTCACCTGCCGGTACCAAGTCGTTAATAAAGTTCTCGTCGTCCATGCTAATCGACACATCAAGAGCCGCCAGATAATCCTGAAATTGCTCTGCGGTGCGTGGGCCCATGATGACCGACGTGATGACCGGACTCGCCAAACACCAAGCGACGGCAAATTGCGACGGCTGTTCGCAATACTGTCGAATCTTCTGCGAAATCTCCAGGTTCGCATCTCTCAGCTCGGTCTGATGCAGCCGACTGTCGCCCCGAGCGGCGCGGCTGCCCTCGGGAAACTCTTTGCCTGCATCATACTTGCCGGTCAACACGCCTCGCGCGAGCGGACTGTACGTCACGACGCCCACTTCGTGTTCGCGACAGAGCGGCAAGAGCTCGACTTCAATGTCACGATTCACCATGTTGTAGAGCGGCTGCACACACGCAAAGCGGTTCAGATTCAGCTTGTCGCTTGTCCAAAGCGCTTCGCACAGACGCCAGGCGCGAAAGTTCGAGCAACCCAGATAACGGACTTTCCCGCTGCGCACCATGTCGTCGAGTGTGCGCAGCGTCTCTTCGATCGGCGTTGAGCTATCGGGAGCATGGATATAAAAGAGATCGAGGTAATCCGTCTTCAGCCGACGCAAGCTTGCTTCGAGCTCTCGCATCAGATGCCCACGACTGGCTCCCGAGTCGTTAGGCCCTTGCCCCATCGGCAGACGAGCCTTCGTGGCAAGCACGACCGAATCGCGCCGGTCGGTAATCGCCTCGCCTACTATACTCTCCGATTCACCCGCGTTGTAGACGTTGGCCGTGTCGACAAAGTTGATTCCCCGGTCAAGTGCCGCATGAACAATGCTGATCGAATCGGCTCGACTGGTGGGCCCGCCAAACATCATCGTGCCCAAGCAGAGTCGAGAAACCTTCAAGCCACAGCGGCCTAGTTGATGATATTCCATCTGTCCGATACCCAATTTCACAAAGCCTTCGGTCGCAAGAAGCGAATGCAATTCGGTCGCGGTACTTCGGCAACATGTGGCGTCGAGGTTAAACGACCTGTTTTCGAGTCGATTCGAAAAACCCGAACGTTGTTCGACTTCTGATTAGCCGCTAATAAGAATTTTCCTGTTGGATCGATGCAGAAATTTCGCGGCCAGTCGCCACCGGTCAGTACATGCTCTAAAAATGCCAGCTTGCCTGTCTTGTCGTTGATCGCAAAGACAGCCAAGCTGTTATGTCCACGATTCGAGCCATATAAAAATTGCCCACTAGGATGAACGACCACTTCGGCAGTCGAATTATCGCCTTTGAAACTCTCAGGTAGCGTCGTCTGAGTTTCGATCTCTTCTAAACGACCGGCAGACGCATCATAGCGGTAGGTTCCGACGGTCGAATCGATTTCGTTGATCACATACGCAAATTTCCCGCTGGGATGAAAGGCGAAATGCCGCGGCCCCGCTCCAGGCTTCATCGAAACCGACGCTTGATCGCTAGGTTCAAGCGATCCCTTCGCAGCATCAAACTGGTAGATGAAAATATCGTCGGTACCCAAGTCGGCGACAAAAGCAAACTTGTTGCTTGCGTCGAGATTTACCGAATGGGCATGAGGTGTTTTCTGACGTTTTGGCAACAAGCCCGATCCCTCGTGCTGCACAAACGCCGTCTGTTTGCCTAATCGGCCATCCTCTTCGATACGCTGCACAAGCACCGTTCCCGCACCGTAGCTCGCGCCAAGCACATTCGATCCGGTCGCGTCCACCGACAAATGGCAAAGACTATTCTCAGGATAGAGAATCGCGTTGAGAAAAGTAAGCTCTCCGCTCTTCGGATCGATCGACAAGGCGCTCAAGTCACCACTGCAGCCATACAAAAACTTTTCGTTCGGATGGATCGCTAGAAACGAAGGTTTCGCTTCTTGGGTCATGCTAAGCGGCTGCATCGCTCCGCTGCTCAAGTCAAAACTGTACTGGTGGATTCCGTCAGCTGCAAAGTAAACCCAGATCTTGCCACCGTCTGCTGCTTTTGAGGAGCTCGACATCAGGCTACCCAAGGTGATCGTAGAACAAAGAATGAAGAATAAGCTGGGTGGTCGAAACATGTTGAACCCCACTATTTTTCAGAAGATATCATTGCAGAAAATATCATTAGGCGTCGAATCAGGTAAGCGTTTACGGCGATCGATCCCAAGGGAAAGATAACGTCGGTTGGTTGGCGTATCGCTCGGTCTTAAGTACCAGCTCGGCTCCACAGCCAGGTGCCAGTCGAACGTGAAACACCGAATTTTCGATCTCTCGTTGCTGGTCGCCAAGTTTTGCCTGTGAACATTGATGTTCGCCATACGCGCCCATCTGGACCACCAACTCTCGCGACTCGGTTTGATTGACATTCACCAAGACAACCGTTGTTTCGTTGGCCGTCAAACCTGTCACCAAGGCGGCGACATCTTCCGGCACGCCGGCCCGGCGAGCCACGGGGTCGAAATAACGTAGTCGACTGTGCATTGGGCCGCTTTGCAAAGTAGGTGGCAAGCCTCCAAGCATCAGACGGATTAACATTCTTACCGTGGCGGGATTGTAGGGCATGGGGTCGTCGGCAAGCCTTGTGTCGGGAGTGGTTGGGTCGTTGTGCATCGCCTGCACTTTCTGACGGATCGTTTCCAGTTCGGCTCGAAGCGATTGCTCTGCAAAGTCGGGTGCCTTTCCTTCCAGAAAACTCCACCAACCGCCATCGCCCATGCGTAGCCGATCCTCGGGCTTCATCGACCAATAGCAGATTTGTTCAAGACCGCTCGCATAAGGCTGAGGGCGAAAGGCATACCAACCCTCGTCGCCATACATGGTGGGATACTGGACGACGCCGTCGATCGTTTTTTTATTACTGTTGATCGTATCAATCATGTTTCGCCAAACATCAATATAGCGAGGGTCGCCAGTTAGCAGGTAGGCGTTGCCAAAACCATTGAGGCCTATGGCGTGGGTATTGCGGTTGGTAAACTCACCCGTTTGTGGCACTTCGATCGTAAAAGCCCAACCATAAACGCCGCCGTACCATTTGCCGTCGGTCTCACCGCCGATTTTGCCATTGAGCCCGATATTGGTCGGAATGATACCACCGTTCTCAATAGTCCGATCCAACCAGGCGTCAACATACTCTAGCAACCACTGTTTGTACTTGTCTTCGTGATCGAGCATATAGGCGTTGAACGCAAGTGTCGTGGCAGCGAGATTCTGCGGGTGGTCGCCGACGATGTCGTTGTAGTCTTTGAAATGAAAAATCATCTCCTCGTAATTGCTTTCACCATGTCGGGGGAGGAAACGATTTTCTACTTCGATCGGGTCGCCCGCCCAATCGAGTCCTGTTGCCTTGCGCAACAGCGGGCCCCGACTGCCGTTGAACATACTGCGGATGATCTTATGCTCAGGATCATAGTTCGGTGCGCCGGGATCTTCATTCATATAAAAACCGGCATAACGGCGCACCCGTTGCTGGAACAACCGATCGTTGGGATCAGAAAGCCCCTGTCGATTGAAAACATTGAGCCCTTCTCCGTTGTGTAACCAGTCGAACATGACGGGAAACTCTTTGTAGTACATGCCATCGCGGGCGAATGGCACCTCGACCGTTTTGGCCTCGGTAAACTGTCGCAGATGGCCTTCCCAGGCTTTCTTATACATTTTCAAAATATCGTCGGTCGCACCCAAGGCATGAAGCTCGGGCCAATAATTGCAATTTTCGATCGCATCGTCGGGGCCATCATCGCCGCCCCACCGCTCAACGCACAGTAGATATCCGCGCTCATCGAAATATTTTTCGAAAAACTCGCGACAGGCGACTGCATTGGCCCGCAGCAGCTCACGCTCGAGCAACGCCCAACCCGGCGGTGGCATCGGGGTACCGATCGTGAGAACTTTGTCGGCCGCCAATACAGAGGGCCCAACAATCATCAAACATAGAATGCCGCAAACTACGCTGCGAATCTTAAACAGTAAATTGTTCATAGGTATTTTTTAGGAACCTCCGCGCCAACAACAAAATTCAGACCACCGATGTCGCACATTTGATAAACATTGATTCGAAAATCAGGACAAGTGCTTACAAAATTATAAGCATCGGTCTGTGAAAATCCGTAATCGTTTACCAGCCAATCCATCATCTGGATGGTTGCCGCTCGAACTCCTGCTTCCATTGGGCGGGCAACCTGCACACAAACGATCGACTCGGGTTTGATGATTCGGTAGTACGAGCGGCGCTCGCCGGCGAGACGATCGAGCGTCAGACGAACCGTTGCACATGTTTCGGCTGCCGTGCCGGTGAACTCGGTGTCGCCCTGGCTGGCATGGACATCGCCTAAGTAGAGCCGGGCACCTCTATGAAAAACAGGCAGCAGAATCTGATTGCCCGGCGCCACGTCGCGAATGTCGAGGTTGCCGCCCCAGGCGCCTTGGCCATCGATGCTGGTGGGCATCACTCGATCGGGCTGCACGCCAAGTGTGCCAATAAATGGAGTGATCGGCCACGACAGCCGATCGTTGAACTGCAAGGTTCCGTCGCAAGTCGTTCCGCTCGGGCCCGGTGTGTGCTTCATGATGAGCGTCGTGTACTCGCCAGAAAGCTCATTCCACTTAACCGAATCGCCCAACGGCCCCCGACCCGGCCCGATGGCGGTCCAGGAGTAGTCGGCAACCTCAATCTGATCGATCGTCACGACCAGCGTGTCGCCTGGCTCGACGCCCTCGACAACAATCGGCCCAGCAATTGGATTCGACAACGGCGGAGTCCGATCGAAACCGGGCCGATTGGCAGGAATCGCTTTGTCGGCCGAAGTTTTGAAAAAACCGCTCCCGGCATCGAGCGTTTCCACTTCAAACGTTTCGCCACACTTGACCGTGAGCAGTGGCTCATCATGCGGATCGAAAACATACTTCCGGGCATTCTCGCGAGATATTTTTTGCATGGCAGCTCGTCTTGGCTTCTAATTTGAGGGCTGAGATGGGACTTCGTCTAGCAAACTATTCCAAGCGCCGGACAAACTCCCTAAGTCGGAACCGCAATAGGACAGATCGCAACCCGCGGCAAGCGCGGCATCGAGCAGTGGCCCCGGCGCAGTGACCAGTCCCGCATGTTTTCCCTGCGAGCGGGCAGTGCGAACGACCGATGCAACCGTATCGATCAATTCGGGATCGGTAAACTGGCCCGGCCGGCCCATGTCGGCTGAGAGATCGCCTGGCCCGATGACAATTCCATCCAATCCTTCTACTTGGCATATCGCTTCGACATTTTTCACTGCCTCGAGCGATTCGATTTGAGCAAACAAATGCGTGTGCTGGTTCCCTTCTTCCAATGCCGAACCCGATTGACTCAAACCGTACTGCAAACCACGACTGCGCAGATTAAATCCGCGTCGGCCGAGTGGCGGGAATTTTCCGTAGTGAACGATTTGCTTGGCCTGCTCGGCATTGTCGATCATCGGTACGACGAGAATCTGCGTGCCGACTTCGAGTGCCCGCAAAATATGTTCGCGATCGTTGTTCGGAATACGCACCGTACCGCAACAGCCGGCCGACTCGGCTGCCATCAAAAGCAATTCAACTTCGGTATAGCTCGACGGACCATGCTCGACATCGATCCAAATCGTCTCGAAACCCAACATGCCTGCCAACTCGGCGGCCCGGGGTGCATAGGTTTGAATCCCCACCCCACGCAACAACCGAACACGGCCAGCGCTATCGACAAAAGGATCTAGCTGCGAGTGTGCCATAGAAAACGTCCCAATCACTCCAAACCAAGTGTAACACGATGAGCGATGATACCATAGGGACGATGATTGGTGAAGATGCGATGTCGAAGCAAGATATCTTCTTCGCAACAGCGAGAAGATCTACCTGGAGGGCAATACGGGAGATTATCACACCGGCCATGTGTTTTCGCATGGGCTGATCCACGAAGAGGGATTGAAATTCATACGTGAAAACAAGGACCGCCCGTCCATCGCCTATCTGCCGTGGACGCCACCTCACGGCCAATGGGGAATGCCGGAAGATGATCCGGCATGGCAGAAGCACCAAGGCAAAACATGAGATGCCACGAACCAGAGAGGCGCCCACGACGCCCAAATGTACGCGGCCATGGTCGAAATGGCCGACCGCCAGATCGGCGAAATCATGGCCCCTGCTGCGGGAACGTGGGAATCGAAGAGAAGACGATCGTCTTCTTGTGCGGAGACAATGGCGGGCAGCTTGGCGCATGCTGCAACCATGAGGAAGCGGCCATATCCGTTTCGAAGCACAAAAACGCTTGCCACCATCAGAGGCGTCCCTGGCGGCTTGGCTGATGGCGACTGCCTATAAGTTGATAATATCCAGATCGATTGAACTACCGGTACCTCTCTCTGAGTAGATGCCACCGCCTTTGCTGGAAGAGATATTTTTTGAGATTGTGCTATTGATAAGTGTTAATAACCCCCCACGTAAAAATATGCCGCCTCCTCTACTGGTGGAATTTTCCGAGATAACACTATTACTAATTGTCAGGGTGTTACCTGAAGAATAGATGCCGCCAGTCACAAACACAGATCAGCGCTGTCGGTGCCGAGCGACTGCGTAAATCCTTGCCCGATTGTACGATCCGCGTCGATTGATCGCTTTTCGAGTTCTTACACCATTCACGGGATAGCTAGCGAAGTATCGTAGCCATTTGCGGTCGTTTCTGCTAGTACCTATAATACTCCCACAGACCACTCACTTGCCACCCGTTAGAATGTTGTTGAACCATTGGTCTATTCAAGGGCGATATAAAACGTCTCCGCCGAGCACCACCGACGATCAAGATGTTGTACCGCTACACATTTCGATCCAGTTCCGAAAACATCAGGCCATTCATGGGTCAAACTTTACGTTCGGTGATGAACCTACTTCGGGTTCTTATCATAACTCTGGTTCTTGCCGAAGCCGACGTGTTGGCACAAGCGAGTGACCTATCAACCGATGATTTAGCGGCGACAGTCCGGAAAACTGCCTGGAGGTCGTCCCAATTACGAGGACGCCCTGAACCACCTTTGCCTTATCGGGCCAAATTGGCATTTCCTCATATCAAGTTCGACCAGCCGGTTACGATCACATCGGCTCCGCATACAAATCGCCTGTTTGTTGTTCAATTGGATGGCAAGATCTTGTCCTTTCCAAACAACCCAAGCGGCGACGCTGTGGATCTGTTTTGCGACCTGAAGTCATCGATTCCTACAATGGGCGATGCGTATGGGATGACGTTTCACCCAGATTTTCCCAATACGCCTTTTTTCTACGTTTGTTGTATCCTTCCAGACGAGCAAGCATGTGCAATTGTCCGGTTTACCGTTGACCATTTTGAACCACCTCGCGTTGATCCAACCAGCCAGCGGATTGTGTTTCGATGGAAGTCCGCAGGCCATAACGGGTGTTCTCTGAAGTTTGGCCCAGACGGATACCTTTACATCTCCACCGGTGATGGCAGTGGTGCCAGTCCTCCCGACGCATTGCGCGCCGGACAAGATTTGTCCAATGTGCTTTCTTGTATTCTTCGCATCGATGTCGATCATGCCAACCATGGACAGAACTATTCGGTACCCAAAGACAATCCATTTATCGGAACTAAAGGAGCCAGACCCGAAATTTGGGCGTATGGTTTCCGCAATCCGTGGAAGATCAGCTTCGATCGGGCAACGGGTGACTTGTGGACGGGCGATGTGGGCTGGGAAACCTGGGAATTGGTTTATCGTGTTCAGCGCGGCGGCAACTATGGTTGGAGTATTTCCGAGGGTAGCCAGCCAGTCCATCCAACCGACCAGCGCGGTCCTACTCCCATTTTACCTCCGGTCACTCAACACGATCATGCCGAGGCGCGTTCGATTACCGGCGGATTCGTTTATCGAGGAAAAAAACAGAAGGCGCTGGTTGGAGCGTATATTTACGGCGACTACTCAACCGGCAAGATATGGGCGTTGCGGTACGACGGAGCGCAAGTTACTAGTCGCATCGAGTTGGCCGATACACCTTTCCAAATCGTCGGATGGGGTGAGACCAACGCTGGCGAATTGTTCTTCCTGGACCACGAGAGGACCAATCAGGTCTACCAATTGGTGCCGAACGACGTTGACGACCAAAGCAACCAGTTTCCGACTCTGCTAAGTGAAACGGGCATTTTTTCCTCGGTCAAGGATCATACTCCGGCAGCGGGGGTGATTCCTTACACGATCAATGCGCCGTACTGGGCAGACAATACGCGTGCCGAGCGACTGCTCGCTTTACCTGGCACAGAGCGGATCACAGACAACTTGGAAGGCGGTTGGCGGTTCCCAGAAGGGACCGTGATCACTCGAACCGTCTTCGCTGACAACATAACCCCCGCTTGTTGTTTAGAGACTCAAATACTCCACTTGGAAAATAAGACATGGCGTCCTTACACCTACGTGTGGAACGATTCCCAGGACGATGCCACCTTGGCGCCCGCGGGCGGCATGGACCTTCCCTTTGACCATTGGGGCCGGAATGCATTGAAAGCAAAATCCTTGGATCAGCCATCCCAGACGGAGCCAATCGAACAGGTATGGCACGTTGCAAGCCGCGCCGAATGCAAAATGTGCCACACCATGAAGCTCAATTCGGTACTCGGCCTGAACTTCCCTCAAATCAAACAAACCCAGGATGGTTCGGATTGGCCGGAGTCCCAATGGCATCAATGGCATCGTCTTGGAGTGATCTCTGGCCCATTGTATAAAATCGGAATTTCATCAAAAACCTTGGTCAATCCATCTGACGAGACGGCCGATTTATCGCAGCGAGCCCGTTCCTACCTGCACGCCAACTGCGCTCACTGCCACCGCCCCGGTGGCGGTGGCACTTCTACTATGCAGCTGGATTACGAGTTGCCATTGGGCAGTACAAAAACAGTCAACCAGGTCCCCGCACTAGGAACCTTTGGTCTACGGGATGGCAAAATAATTGTGCCTGGTGTTCCCTTTCGATCGGTTCTCTTCTACCGATTTGCCAAGAGTGGCTCGGGGCGAATGCCTCATGTGGGATCGACGACCATCGACAAGCATGGCCTGCGATTAATCTATGACTGGATCGCCGAACGCACCGATGAACGATCCAAGCAAGATGCATGTCGTGATGAGGATGCGCGTATTGCCTGTCAAGTCACCAGTCTCCATGACATGGCAGCAAAGGAAAGTCGATTGGGGTTGATCAGACAACTGCTTGCGGATCCTCATGGAGCCATAGCTCTTGCCTGGGAGTTACGCTCGGACCATCTCCCACAAAACGTACGTGAGGAAGTTATCCACGAGTGTACCGTGTGGGCTGATCCGAACGTACGTGACCTGTTCGAAATATTTCTGCCAGTTAGCGCGAGGAATAAGCGGCTTGGCGCGTCGCTGCGGTTGTCTGAAATACTTGGTCTTGTGGGAGATATCCAGCGTGGACGCCAGATCTACTGGCATCGGGCTGGACTCCAATGCAAATCGTGCCATCAAATTCAAGGGCTAGGAGGGGACTTTGGGCCAGACCTTAGCCAAATAGGAAAAACAGTTCAGCGCGGACCGATGTTGGAATCCCTGGTAAATCCTTCGTCGAAAATTGCTGCTGAATTTATTGCCCATATTGTCGTGACCCAAGCGGGCCTGGTCCATCAAGGACTCCTGCACGAAAAGAGTGCCGAGGCCATCGTTCTCGAAACGGCTGCCAATACGCTGGTGCGCATACCAAAGAGACAGATCGATGAAATTTCAAGGGCCAAGCAATCACTCATGCCTGAACAGTTGTTGCGCGAGCTAAACGCCCAGGAAGCTGCCGATTTACTGGAGTATTTGATTTCATTGAAATAGGGCCAACCCCATCCATACACAACCAAGACCGTCTCATCGTATTTCCAATGGCTATCCTGCAGATTTACAGTAAGAGAGACAGTCAAGCCATTGCGGCTATCGATTTCTACATCAGCGACTACTACAAAGATATGCGTCTGGTTGAATCGAACGCTCTCAGGCCATCCCAGGAGACCGGCGCAAGGTTAGGACTCCAAGGAGAGTATTTTACCGCCACACCAAGAACAGACCATGGGGTCAATTTCGTAGACTCGCTTGATGAGCATGGCCCAGGTTTGGCTGCAGCGCGCAGGTGGCAAATCGCACGCATTATCTTGGCTAGATGGCTCTGC
>JBDOMT010000442.1:0-886 GCA_039831705.1 Pirellulales bacterium
CGCTCCATGCTAGATTGGCAGGTTAGTCACTGCCAATACTGCCTGCGCAAATCTTGTGCCAAAGCTGGTCGATTTCCCTGGGTTTTTCAAGAGACTTGTGTATAAACAACAGGACGTCCTGCCAGGTCTACCGCTAGTCGGAGGGGATGAAGAGCAGCAAAGAGCGACCGGGACAGCTGGCTTCAAAGGCGCGCTTGCACCAGGGCTTGCACCAAAAACTGACAACTCTAGCAATCTGTGGTCATCTGGGGGCAATGGGCGGACTAATTCGTTGTTTCAAGTCGGCACACCCGCCCTTGACGTAAGTGCTTGTCCCGTCAATAGAAAGACCCCGCTGACAACTGCTGACAACGGGGTGCTTCAAGTGGGCGATACGGGACTCGAACCTGTGACCCCTAGCTTGTCGAGCTAGTGCTCTAACCAACTGAGCTAATCGCCCTGAGCGTTTCGTATTACTTTTCCTTTGTCTCTCGTACTACAACTACTGCCGTGAGCGACATTGCTTCCACCTTAGCATTATCAGAGAACTCATGCAATGCACCCGAAGCCACGCAAGAAACGCATACCGAAACTCTTGTATACCACAAATCAACTTATAAAAGTGGGTACTCACATCCGTTAATCATGTGTATCTCTATTGCATTTCTTTTCCTGTATTTATCCTGAAAATTATTGCTTTCTCCATCACTTGCTGGTAGAAAGTGTCCGTTCAAACATATTGTTGAAGGGTACGCTAATGGGGCCGGTGACAATCGAAACTACTTAAAAGAGCCACTGATGCTCTGTGTATCTATGCACAGGGTATCAGTGGCTCTTTTAAGTGGCTTTTTTCGCTGGCTATCAGAGTATCATAAGGCTAAGACATGCCTCATAAGTTGATGAGCTT
>JBDOMT010000442.1:896-3864 GCA_039831705.1 Pirellulales bacterium
ACTCTGAAACACGTAACAACGAGATACGAGGGAGACGCTAACGAGGAACTTCAAACTTTGTTTTGATTTTGACTTCCGTTGTAGTTTTTTCTGCTACAACGACTAACGCTGCATCCATAACGAACGGAAGTTTTGAGACTGGTGATTTCTTTGGGTGGACACCGACAGACATCGTCAACTCGTTCGATATGCAGGCCCATACTACCAGGTGGAATACTTACCGCTTTCGATGGTTTTTTAGGACCAAACGTGGTGATCCCAAGTGACGGCACCTTTGCACAGAGCAACGGGTTTGATGGAGGAGGGCCCGACACGATTAGTCTCACACAGGACATCGGCGTTATCGCTCCTGATGAAATGCTAAGGTTCGACTATCGAACCGACTGGGAGCTCATTGGATTTTCATTCCCAGATTCGTTGGATCGTTTTTTTTGGGTCTTTGTCGAACCGGCTGGTAGAGGAATCCCGCCGGGAAGCTCTCTGATTCTTACGGCTCCCAATGGCACAGACACTTCTGGAGGACCTAACAGCGATACCGGGCCACTGAGTGGAACGATCGACCTCTCTCCCTTCGCCGGTACAGATGCCCGAGTAAATTTCGTGCGGTCCGTTCCTGAAGACTTCACGGGGCCCGCAAATGCCGCACCTTGAAATATAGCGACCTTGGGGGAAATGCGTTGACTCCCGAATTGTTTGCCATGAACCTAAGCTGATCTCCATGCGTACAAGGCTAGGAATGCCAGCACTACTGGCTGAGTAGAAATTAATATTTCGCTTATATGGCCTACTTGCGGTTGTATGAATGGGCAAATTGAGGTCTACTTCCCTCCCCGCAGCCACTTAGACTTTTTTCTTAATTGGCTCTGGTGGATTGGGGAAAGCTCAAGTAGACTACCCTCCAACTTAGCGTGGGGACTGCCTTGCTCCGGTAGTCTGAACCACGCGCGATGCGTTGACGGAGCGTGCATCCATTTTTATTTAGGCTTTCCGATGCGGATGATAAGTCGGCAATTTATTACTTACGGTGAGCTGCTTTGCTTTCTGCTAGTCTGGCTCGTTGGCTTGGTACTAGTATTCGCAGACGGGGGAGTTTCGAAGTTGGTGCCGGGCAACAATCTGGCAGCAACCAACAGTGCACCTGTCAATCATAACTCCAACGGGCATTACTCCAACGGGCAAACAACCCTGGAATAGCCGAATCTTTACTCAGATGGGCTTTCCCTAGCTGAATTCTCCTTAACAGTGGTACTCTCCTTGCCCACTGAACTCTTATTGGGTAAGACGGCGCCTTCTTTGCTGACGGCATCTTCTTTGCTAATGTCGTTTCTCGTATCACCCGTTTGACGCCGACGCAAGTAGAGTTTGATAGGCACTTCTTCAAAATTCAATTGATCGCGAACTGCTCCCAGAAGGTAGCGTTGATAGGGACGGCTAATCGATTTAGGGTTATTGCAAAACAATACAATCGTTGGGGGCTGGACTCCTACCTGCGTGGCAAAATAAATTTTTGGACGCCGATTTTGATGAAGGGGAGGTGGCGATCGATGAATGGCTGCCCTCAGCAGTCGATTCAACGGTCCGGTTGAAATTCTCAGACGCGACTGCTTGAACAACATTTGACCATGATTCAGCAGGGCTTTCATGTTTTTGCCCGTCTGGCCCGTGATGAAAGCAATCGGTGCGAAACGCATGGTGCGAAAGTTGTCATACAGGTACTGAACCCATTTTTCCGTGGGCATGCTCCCAGCAAGTAAATCCCACTTATTGACAACAAAGATGCACGGCTTGTACTGCTGGGCGATGTAGTCACAAAGCTGCTTGTCAAGTTTACTTACCCGTTGCGTGGCATCAAGGAATAGCATCACTACGTCAGCTCGACGAATGCTCCGTTGCGCTCGATGGGTGCCGTAAAAGTCAATCGAAGCGCCACGACTACTTGGCCGTCGCAATCCGGGCGTATCGATTGCAATAAAGGCTTTACCATCGAGCTCAAACCTGACATCGACGCTGTCACGCGTGGTGCCTGGTATTTCGCTAACGATCATCCGTTCTGCCTGGGTAAGCGTATTGACGAAAGTGCTTTTCCCCACATTGCGACGACCGACAATCGCCACTTTCATGATCGGATCATCTTCGGCAGCTTCGGTGTCTTCAGCACATTCTTCTGGCAGGCGTTCGACAATCATATTCAGCAACACACTGCGATTACGATTTTGCTTGGTGCTGACCGAAATTATCTTCCCACGCCCAAGCCGGTAAAAATCGTTGGCTTGTCCATCAAGCTTGTCGTGATCTGCCTTATTGGCCAGGCATAGAATTGGTACGTTGACACTACGCAAGCGGCGTGCCACCTCCTCGTCCAATGGTACGAGCCCTGCACGCGTATCAACCACCAGCAAAATCACTGCTGCCGATTCGATCGCCGTAGTGATTTGCTCCTCAATGTGCTGGGTGAGATTGTCCTTGTCCTGAATGCCGATGCCACCCGTGTCCACAAGCTCGAAATAGCGATCATTGTGACTGGTCAGGTAATCTACCCGATCGCGAGTAACCCCCGGTTCGTCCTCCACAATAGCCAATCGCAGGCCCGCGAGCCAATTAAACAGGCTGCTCTTGCCAACATTGGGTCGGCCAACAATTACTACTTTAGGTACAGCCATTGCAAAAATTTTGTCTTACGCGAAATACGGGGGGGGGTGTCTTCCTTTCAACCCATCATAACTCAGAATCCGTAGTAAGTGTAGCTGCCCTTTGAGAAGTCTTCCCCCTTCCTAGAGATCGGTTAAACTGGCTACTACGGTTTGAAGCTGCCTCTATAGCCTGTTTTTACGGTAAACCACTAGCATGCCTAAATGCCCCTCAAATGGCCCAATCGTTCCAGCAAGCCAGTCCGTTAAGGTCAATCGCGCATTGCTCCAGCAACTCGAAAGTCTGCAAGCGGCTGGAGTCATGCAATTGCCACGCTGTG